>NZ_JBLIYX010000009.1:0-192986 GCF_057480955.1 Pseudomonas sp. P65(2024) | reverse complement strand
TTGTACGGAGATCGGTTCATCAGGCCGACCTGGTGAAAGTCAGGGCCTGCCTGACGGCAGGCCGTTACCGGCCCGCACACAAAAAATCTGACACTTCCGGCAAGTCCGCCTAAAATCGCCCGCGCAACCTTTGAGCGATCGGTAAATTCCCGTTACACCCTGCGACGAATCCCACCGAACCTTGCCCCTCCCGCGACGTCGGAACCTGCATCCCCCGCATCGAGGTTCCCCCACGTGAACGCCCTCCTCGCCCGCAAATTCCGCCTGGTGGTCAAGACCTTCGGCTACATCGGCTGGTCGCTGTTCTGGCTATTGATCTGGGACGTGCTGGTCACCATCGACTTCATGCTGTTCTTCAACAGCAAGTTCAGCCTGCCGCTGATCCCGCTCACCCTGCTGGGCTCGGCGCTGGTGGTGCTGGTGAGCTTTCGCAACAGCAGCGCCTACAACCGCTGGTGGGAGGCGCGCACGCTATGGGGGGCGCTGGTGAACAGCTCGCGCAGCTTCGCCCGGCAGGTGCTGACGCTGGTCGATGATCCGGTCGATGGGCCGAACCCGGTGAAGGCGACCTTGCTGCGCCGGCATATCGCCTACGTGAACTGCCTGGCGGCGCACCTCAAGGGCGAGCAGTGCCCGGATGAGCTGATGGCCTTCATACCGCCCGGGGAGTTCGAGCGGCGCAATCGTTCGAACAATTTCGCCAATGATATCCTCGGCGGCTCGGCGGCCTTGCTGGCCCAGGAGTACCAGGCCGGTCGGCTGGACAGCATTCGCCTGGCGCGGCTGGAATCGACCCTGGTGGACATGTCCAACGCCCAGGGCGGGATGGAGCGGATCGCCAATACGCCGCTACCCTACCCTTATGTGTACTTCCCGCGGCTGTTCATCACGTTGTTCTGCCTGATCGTGCCGGTGGGGCTGGTGGAGTCGCTAGGCTGGTTCACGCCGCTGGCCTCGACGGTGGTCGGCTTCATGCTGCTGGCCATCGAGCGGATCGGCACGGACCTGCAGAGCCCGTTCCGCTTCAGCGAGCACCAGATCCCGATGGACACGATCTGCGAGACGATCGAACGCAACCTGGAGTCGATGCAACGGGAGGCGCAATGCGGCGCCTTGGCGCACTGATCCGCCCGCCCTTCTTTATTCCCGCCGGGCGTACTCCCGGCAATCCTCCCAGCCGATTCCGCTCTGGGCCGTGTGCTGCAGCAACCACTCCAGCGCCGGCTGCGCCTTGGGCTGGTTGTCGCGGAACTGGATCACGCCCTTGCGCCACAGCAGCATCAGCGTCAGCACCCGCTGTGCCGAGGCCTCGGCGGTCAGCGGCCCGTCATCCTGGGCATCGATGTCCCACAACGATACCCGCAACTGCTGGCTGTCCATGAACGCCTCGCCATCGGCGCGGCGCTGGCCGTAGGGCGGGCGGAACAAGGGCACGTACTGCTCCGCCAGGTCGGCCTGGACCCGTGCCTGGCTGCGTCGTAGCGAATCCTGCCAGTCCTGCCACTGGGCGTGGGAGCGGTACTCCCAACCCTGGACACCCACGCACTGGCCGGCATACAGCTCATCCACCGGGCCGGCGTCGCGACGTTGCTGCAGACGATTGCCGAGCACGAAGAAAATCCCGTCGAGCTTTTGCCGCCTCAGGTAGTCGGCCACCGCATCGGTGCTGCCGCCCTGCGGCCCCGGGCCGCCAACGAAGGTCAGGAGGAACATCCGGTCGTTGAGTGCCTCGCCATTGCGCTCGCGGCTGGATAGCTTGGCCACCTCGCTGGTGGTCTGCGGGAAAAGCGCGGCCTTGCGCAACTGCTCATCCAGGTACCGCGTGTGGAACTGGTGACTAGGTTCGACCCATCCTGCATAGAACGTGCCGACATCCTCGGCGAAAACGGCGGACTGCGTGCGCAGGTCGGCCATGGAATCGACCGGGTAGCAGAACGAGGCATCCTGCTCGCAACTCTTCTGCGCCTGTTGATAACTTGTCCACAGGCGCTGCCACAGACGTGCCCTTACGGCCCGCACGACGGTCAGGTTGACCTGGCGCAGGCCGAGCCGGGCCGTCAACGCCTGCTCGTCGAGCATCTCGCTTTCGTGCAGCACCCGGGCGAACGACAGGATCTCCGCCCGCGATGCCACGTCGAACAGCGTCGGGCTGTCCAGCTGCTCAGGCCACAGCGCTCGATCGAAACTGACGAAATCCGCCGGGGCCGCCTGCGCGCCCAGGCTGAGCAGCCCGGCGAACAGGGCAAACGCGATACGCACGATGAGCAATCTCCTTGAAGGCATGGCGCGCACTATAACGCGACCAACCGCGGTTTAATGTGGCGATGTTCGGTGACTATCGTCGCCATAGTTTGGCGTTGTGCCAGCGGCCCCGTAGAATTCGCCCGACGATTCCAGGAGCCGACCCGATGCTGACGGTGATTTCCCCCGCCAAGACCCTCGACTACGACACCCCGCCGGTAACCCAGCGCCACACCCTGCCCCAGTACCTGGACGATTCCCAGGAACTGATCGGGCAACTGCGCGAACTGGCGCCGGCGCAGATCGCCGAGCTGATGCACCTCTCCGACAAGCTCGCCGGCCTCAACGCCGCCCGCTTCGGCAGCTGGACCCCGGACTTCACCCCGGCCAACGCCAAGCAGGCACTGCTGGCGTTCAAGGGCGACGTGTACACCGGGCTCGACGCCGAGAGCCTTAGCGAGGACGACTTCAGCTACGCCCAGGACCACCTGCGCATGCTCTCGGGCCTGTACGGCCTGCTGCGCCCGCTGGACCTGATGCAGCCCTACCGCCTGGAAATGGGTACCAAGCTGGCCAATGCCCGTGGCAAGGACCTGTACGCCTTCTGGGGCACGCGCATCAGCGAGTGGCTGAACCAGGCACTGGCCGACCAGGGTGACGACGTGCTGCTGAACCTGGCCAGCAACGAGTACTTCAGCGCGGTGAAGAAGAGCGCGCTCAAGGCGCGGGTGATCGATGTCGACTTTAAGGACCTGAAGAACGGCCAGTACAAGATCATCAGCTTCTACGCCAAGAAGGCCCGCGGAATGATGAGCCGCTTCGTGATCCAGGAGCGGATCAACGATCCGGAGCAGCTCAAGCGCTTTGATGTGCAGGGGTACTACTACAGCGCCGAGCAGTCGAAGCCGGATCATCTGGTGTTCCTGCGCGATCACGCTGAGGGTTGATGGCCCCGGGGGCTGCTTCGCAGCCCCACCCCACCCTTGCCCTGCAACGGGGCACGCGCTCACCCTTGAATTCGCCAAATTACAGACGCCAAAAAACCAACAGTCCTATCCATATTGCAAAACGCCATAAGACCGTTCGTAGTTTTTTGACGAAAATTGAAAAAATTTTTCGCATGATGGCCTAAAACCATCCCCCTGCGATTTCGCCCTTTATATACGGGGACGAAACTGCCGCGTGCTATCAGATTGAAAGTATTTCCCTCTGAAAAAATATTTAGAAATCTTTCATGGTGACGAAACCGCCCCCGGAACTTCTGCCAAGGGAGATGGCTCATAGCACCCGTAACGCGTTTCAAGCGCCCGGCGTGAGAGATGACTTACAGATGACAAAGGGCCGCCATTCTCAACCGGCCCGAAAACTTCAACGGCGGTACAGGAAGTGCCAAAAGCCATTATCCATGCAGGAGACAAGCGCCCCTAAAATTCGTCCTAGTGGTTGATTTCAAAGGATTTATCCACTTGAAAAAACAAGCACAGCACTTCACCAGCGGTGAATTGCAATAACGACGGCTGCATTTCAGGGCACGCCATTTTTAATATTGGCCTTTGACTGCCAACTTTGAGTGCATAACTTCTGCGCTCCGGATTTATTCATGCCTGCGTTCGGTGAAGTGTCAATTCGCCATGGATCCGTGCGCCCGAAAACTGCTGGTCAATCAACCCAGTCGGCTCTTCGCTGAAGGGCTGACGTGATAAACACATGAGGTGAATGCGATGCGTATCAGCATCTTTGGTTTGGGTTATGTGGGTGCAGTCTGTGCAGGTTGCCTGTCGGCACGAGGCCATGACGTGATTGGTGTGGACGTTTCCAGCACCAAGATCGACCTGATCAACCAGGGCAAGTCGCCCATCGTCGAACCGGGCCTCGAAGAACTGCTGCAACAGGGCATCGCCAACGGCCGCCTGCGCGGCACCACCGACTTCGCCGAAGCCATCCGCGCCAGCGACGTGTCGATGATCTGCGTGGGCACGCCGAGCAAGAAGAACGGCGACCTGGGCCTGGAATACATCGAGTCGGTATGCCGCGAGATCGGCTACGTGCTGCGCGACAAGGCCAGCCGTCACACCGTGGTGGTGCGCAGCACCGTGCTGCCGGGCACCGTGAAGAACGTGGTCATCCCGATTCTGGAAGACTGCTCGGGCAAGAAGGCCGGCGTCGACTTCGGCGTCGCGGTCAACCCGGAGTTCCTGCGCGAAAGTACCGCGATCAAGGACTACGACCAGCCGCCGATGACCGTCATCGGCGAACTGGACAGCGCCAGCGGCGACGTGCTGCAGGCCCTGTACGAAGAGCTCGACGCACCGATCATCCGCAAGCCGGTCGAAGTGGCCGAGATGATCAAGTACACCTGCAACGTCTGGCACGCGACCAAGGTCACCTTCGCCAACGAGATCGGCAACATCGCCAAGGCCGCAGGCGTCGATGGCCGCGAGGTGATGGACGTGGTCTGCCAGGACAAGGCGCTGAACCTGTCGCAGTACTACATGCGCCCAGGCTTCGCCTTCGGCGGTTCGTGCCTGCCGAAGGACGTGCGCGCCCTCACCTACCGCGCCGCCAGCCTCGACGTGCGCGCCCCGCTGCTCGACTCGCTGATGCGCAGCAACGAATCCCAGGTGCAGAACGCCTTTGACATCATCGAGAGCCACGACAAGCGCAAGGTCGCCCTGCTCGGCCTTTCGTTCAAGGCCGGCACCGACGACCTGCGCGAAAGCCCGCTGGTGGAGCTGGCCGAACGCCTGATCGGCAAGGGCTACCAGCTCGACATCTACGACCAGAACGTCGAGTACGCCCGTGTCCACGGCGCCAACAAGGACTACATCGAGTCGAAGATCCCCCACGTTTCCTCCTTGCTCAACGCCAACTTCGAGCAGGTGGTGGACAACGCCGAGATCATCATCCTGGGCAACCGTGACGAGCAGTTCCGCGCCCTGGCCCAGCAGGCACCGGAAGGCAAGCAGGTGATCGACCTGGTCGGTTTCATGAGCAAGCCGACCTGCGCCACCAGCCGCACCGAAGGTATCTGCTGGTAAACCCGGCCGGGCGGCGCGTCCCTCCCCAGCGCGCCGCTCGACCTCCCCCGAATTCTCGACGGATGCCGAACATGCAAAGGTTCCAGACCATGCTGCTGCAATGCGCCGGCTGGCTGCTCTACATGAGCCTGCTCATGCTGATCGCCCTGGCCCTGCCCAGCGACATCTTCGACTCGCAGTCGAAGCACTTCATCTTC
Organism: Pseudomonas sp. P65(2024); assembly: GCF_057480955.1. Taxonomy (NCBI): domain Bacteria; kingdom Pseudomonadati; phylum Pseudomonadota; class Gammaproteobacteria; order Pseudomonadales; family Pseudomonadaceae; genus Pseudomonas; species Pseudomonas sp. P65(2024). Next base: position 187,510 of record NZ_JBLIYX010000009.1, on the reverse strand, counting down.
CTGGTCGGTGCCGTCGGCATCTGGCGTTACTCCATGGGCGCCACCCATTTCATCCGCGGCATGATCTTCCTGTACATCGTGTACCCCTACCTGCGCCGCAAGGTGCGCAAGCTGGGCCAGGCGGCCGACCCGTCGCACGTGTACCTGATGGTCACCAGCTTTCGTATCGAGGCCCTGACCACCGCCCAGGTGTACAGCTCGGTGATCCGCGAGGCCATCGACTGCGGCTTCCCCACCACCGTGGTCTGCTCGCTGGTGGAGAAGTCCGACGAGCTGCTGGTGAAAAGCCTGTGGGCCAAGTACAACCCACCGTCCCACGTGACTCTGGACATCGTGCGCATCGCCGGCACCGGCAAGCGTGACGGCCTGGCCTATGGTTTCCGCGCCATCTCGCGGATGCTGCCGGACGAAAACGCCGTGGTGGCGGTGATCGACGGCGACACTGTGCTGGCCGAGGGCGTGGTGCGCAAGACCGTGCCATGGTTCGGCCTGTACCCCAACGTCGGTGGCCTGACCACCAACGAGTTCTGCGAAGTGCGCGGCGGCTACATCATGAGCGAGTGGCACAAGCTGCGCTTCGCCCAGCGCCACATCAACATGTGCTCCATGGCCCTGTCCAAGCGCGTGCTGACCATGACCGGGCGCATGTCGATGTTCCGCGCAAGCGTGGTGACCAACCCCGAGTTCATCGCCGACGTCGAGAGCGACTCGCTGATGCACTGGCGCCTGGGCCGCTTCAAGTTCCTCACCGGCGACGACAAGTCCAGCTGGTTCAGCCTGATGCGCCTGGGCTACGACACCTTCTACGTGCCCGATGCCGCGATCAACACGGTCGAGCACCCGCCGGAAAAAAGCTTCATCAAGGCCAGCCGCAAGCTGATGTACCGCTGGTACGGCAACAACCTGCGGCAGAACTCCCGTGCCCTGGGCCTGGGCCTCAAGCGCCTGGGACTGTTCACCAGCATCGTGCTGCTCGACCAGCGCGTGTCGATGTGGACCAGCCTGCTGGGCCTGACCGTGGCGGTGATCGCCAGCTTCAAGTTCGGCCTGCAGTTCCTGCTGGTGTACCTGCTGTGGATCGGCATCACCCGGCTGATCCTCACCGTCATGCTGCTGTGCTCGGGCCACAACGTCGGCCCGGCCTACCCGCTGATCCTCTATTACAACCAGATCGTCGGCGCGGTGATGAAGATCTACGTGTTCTTCCGCCTCGACAAGCAGTCCTGGACCCGCCAGCCCACTGCCCTCAAGCGCGACCTCGCAAGTTTTCAACAATGGTTCAACACCTGGTCCTCGCGGACCATGACCTTCTCGGCCGCGAGCATCTTCGTCGCCGTGCTGTTCATGGTCGTGTGAGCCCCCGGATCGGACAACAGGAACGAATATCGCCATGAATACCGCCGTGAACGTCAATGTCGTGCATGAATCCGAAGCGCAGCGCCAGCACGCCCGGGTGCGCATCCCCGCCAAGCTGCGCTACCTGGATGGCAACCGCGAAGCGCAGGAGGTGAAGGTTGACGACCTGTCCGCCGGAGGCCTGTCCTTCCACGCGAAGAAACCACTGCCGGAAGGCGAAGTGCTGCGCGGTCGCCTGCAGTTCGTGGTCGACAACCTCGGCCTGTCGATGGACGTCGAACTGCTGGTGCGTACCAGCAGCCGCGAGACCGGCCGCACCGGTACCGAGTTCCAGAACCTCGAGCCGCGCGACATCGCCACCCTGCGCCACATCATCACCAGCCACCTGTCCGGCGAGCTGATCAGCGTCGGCGATGTGCTCAGTACCCTGCAGCGCGACAACTTCACCAAGGCGCGCAAGCAGAAGGACGGTGGCTCCGGTCTTTCCGCCTTCGGCCGCCTGCGTGCGGTCACCGTGACCGCCGGGGTGTTCGTGGTCGGCCTGGTGGCCTTCGGCTTCGTCGCCAAGTCGCTGTACGGCCTGTATTTCGTCAGCCATGCCGAGGCCGGCGTGGTCGCGGTGCCCACCACCAACGTCACCATGCCCCGCGACGGCAGTCTGCAAAGCCTGGTGGAGAACGGCGCGACCGTGGCCAAGGGCGCGCCGCTGGCGACCTTCAACACCAGCATGCTCGACCTGCTCAAGGGCCATCTGGACGACGCTCAGCTGGAGCCGGCCAAGGTCGAGGAACTGTTCGGCAAGCAGCTCTCCGGCACCCTCACCAGCCCGTGCGACTGCGTGGTCTCGCGCCAGCTGGTGGATGACGGCCAGTACGCCAGCAAGGGCCAGCCGGTGTTCGCGCTGATCCCGCGCACCAGCGTCCCGACCATCGAGGCGCGCTTCAGCTATCGCCAGTTCGACGAAGTGAAGCCGGGTACCCAGGTCAACTTCCAGATCGCCGGCGAGGACGAAGTGCGCACCGGGCGGATCACCGGTAGCTCCAGCCTGGACACCGACAACCTGGCCTCCGACATCCGCGTGCAGATCAAGCCCGACGGCAGCCTGCCGGCCGAGCTCGCCGGGCGCCCGGCCGCGGTCAACAGCGACCGTGGCCCGTCGCTGAACTGGCTGATCGACAAGGCCGTGGCCCGTGGGCTGTAAGAGGATCATGCCGATGACCAGCAGACACCCCGGCTCCCACAGTGAGGCCTTCAGCCTCGGGTTATGCACCCTGGCCCTGGCCATCACCCTGGCTGGCTGCGCCGGCCTGCCCGACCAGCGCCTGGCCAATGAAGCGCTCAAGCGTGGCGACACCGCCACCGCCGAGCGCAACTACAAGGCTCTGGCCGACCTCGGCTATAGCGACGCCCAGATCGGCCTGGCGGACATCCAGGTCGGTACCCGCGACCCGGCCAAGCTCAAGCAAGCCGAAGCCACCTACCGCGCCGCAGCCGCCACCTCGCCCCGTGCCCAGGCGCGTCTCGGCCGCCTGCTGGTGGCCAAGCCCGACAGCACCCAGGCCGAGCGTGAAGAAGCCGAGTCGCTGCTCAAACTCGCCGCGCAACAGGGCGAAGGCAACACCCTGATCCCCTTGGCGATGCTCTACCTGCAGTACCCGCAGAGCTTCCCCAAGGTCAACGCCCAGCAGCAGATCGACCAGTGGCGCGCCGCCGGCAACCCCGAGGCGGGCCTGGCCCAGGTCCTGCTGTACCGCACCCAGGACACCTACGACCAGCACCTGGGCGATGTGGAGAAGATCTGCAAGGCGGCACTGGCCAGCACCGACATCTGCTATGTCGAACTGGCCACCGTCTACCAGAAACGCGCCCAGCCCGACCAGCAGGCTGCCCTGCTCGAACAACTCAAAGCCGCTCATGCCCGTGGCGCCGTGCCGGCCACCCGGGTCGACAGCGTCGCCCGGGTACTGGCCGACCGCAGCCTCGGCCAGACCGACGAGAAGACTGCCAAGGACCTGCTCGAGCAGGTCGCACCGGCCAACCCGGCATCCTGGGTGAGCCTGGCGCAACTGCTCTACGACTTCCCCGAGCTGGGCGACACCGACCAGCTGATGGCCTACATCGACAAGGGCCGCGAGGCCGAGCAGCCCCGCGCCGAACTGCTGCTGGGCCGGCTCTACTACGAAGGCAAGAGCGTGCCCGCCGACGCGCAGAAGGCCCAGGAACACCTGCAGGCCGCCGCCGATGCCGGCGAGGTGAGCGCCGACTACTACCTTGGCCAGCTCTACCGCCGTGGCTACCTGGGCCAGGTCGAGCCGCAGAAAGCCGTGGACCATCTGCTGGCCGCCGCCCGCGGTGGCCAGAACAGCGCCGACTACGCCCTGGCCCAGCTATTCAGCGAAGGCCACGGCATCCGCCCGGCGCCGACCAATGCCTGGGTATTCGCCCAGCTCTCACAGGTCAACCCGACCCCGCAGTCGACCGAACTGCTGCAACAGCTCGACCAGCAGCTCACGCCCGACCAGCGCAACCAGGCGCAGAACCTGCTGGCGCAGGAGAAGCAGGCGCGCGGCAGCATGGCCCGGGGCGCCAACAGCACCCTGGCCATCGAAGCGCTGCAGGACGAGAAAGACGACGTAGACGCCGAGGATTCGCTATGACGCTCAACCCCTTCGTGAAAGCCGGCATCGGCCTGGGCTTCGCCCTGCTGTGGTCGATGCCGACCCTGGCGGCCGAAACCGCGCAGAAGAACTTCGGCCTCGACGTGAAGATCACCGGCCAGTCCGAGGACGACCGCGACCTGGGCACCCGCTCCGGCGGCGACGTCAACGGCCTGGGCCTGGACCTGCGGCCCTGGGTGTACGGCGAGCGCGGCCACTGGAGCGCCTTCGCCATGGGCCAGGCGGTGGCCGCCACCGACATCATCGAGACCGACACCCTGCGCCAGAACGACGACGGCACCACCATCGACAACGGCGACGACAGCCGCAAGCCGGACAAGAGCTACCTGGCCATGCGCGAGTTCTGGATCGGCTACAGCGGCCTGACCCCCTACCCCGGCGAGCAGCTGCGTTTCGGTCGCCAGCGCCTGCGCAGCGACGACGGCATGTGGCGCGACACCAACATCGAGGCGCTGAACTGGACCTTCGACACCACCCTGCTCAAAGCCGACCTGGGCGTGGCCCAGCGCTTCAGCGAATACCGCACCGACCTCACCGAGCTAGCTCCAGAGGACAAGGACCGCACCCACGTCTACGGCAACGTCGCCACGCAGTGGACACCCGGCCACTGGGTCGGCCTGCGCGCCCACCACACTCATGATGGCGGCAGCCTGAAGAGCCCCGGCGAGACCGTCGACGCCCTCGACAAGACCCGCACGGGCGATCTGACCTGGCTGGGCCTGGAAGCCAACAGCGACGCCTACAACTGGCGCAACGACCACACCGTCAACTACTGGGGCAGCGTCACCTGGCTGACCGGCGACCGCGACACCCTCAGCAGCCAGGCGGTGGGCAACGAACAGGTCGCCACCGGTAAACAGAGCGGCGACGTCAACGCCTGGGCCACCGACCTCGGCATCCGCTTGCGCCTGGACCCGCAATGGCAGGTCGGCGCGGCCTATGCCCGGGGCAGCGGTGGTGGCGGCAGCGACGGTTCGAACAACTTCGAGCAGACCGGCCTGGAGAGCAACCGCTCCAACTTCACCGGCACCCGCTCGCGCGTGCACCGCTTCGGCGAAGCGTTCCGCGGCGAGCTGGGCAATCTGCAGGCGGCCACCCTGTTCGCCTCCTGGCAGCTGCGCGACGACTACGACGCCAGCTTCATCTACCACAAGTTCTGGCGCGTCGACGGCAAGCAGAACATCGGCTCCAGCGGCATCAACGCGGTGGTCGACGACGGCGGCATCAGCCGCCCGCTGGTGCAGGGCGAGAAAGACCTGGGCCAGGAGATGGACGTGGTCGTCACCAAGTACTTCAAGCAAGGCCTGCTGCCGGCCTCGATCAGCCAGTCGATCGACGAACCGTCGGCCTTGGTACGCCTGCGCGCCGGTGTGTTCAAGCCGGGCGACGCCTATGGCAAAGAGGCCGACTCGTACATGCACCGCGCCTTCGTCGACGTAATCTGGCGCTACTGAGGCCGGGAGAGGATAGCCATGAACCTGCACCCGAACCTTCGCCACAGCCTGCTCGCCAGCGCCCTGCTGCTGGCCGGCGGCCTTGCCCAGGCCGCCGAGCCCGAGATGGCCAAGGGGCTGCAACAGGCCAAGACCTACACCGTGTCCAGCGCGCCAATCGAGCCGCTGAAGATGGCCCCGCCCAAACTGCCTGACCTGTCCGGCTACACCGCCGAGGCCGTGCAGAAGAAGATCGACCGCCGCCACAAGGGCAAGGTCAGCGTGCGCCGCATGCTCCAGGAGGACACCCTCAAGGAGTTCATCGGCGGCGACAACAAGGGCGCCGAGTGGGTGCGTCGCCAGCACGGCATTCCCCAGGCGATCTTCGTCGACGACGGGCATGTCGACTTGGTGGAGCTGAGCAAAAAGGTACCCGACCAGTACCTGCGCGAGACCGCGCCAGGTGTCTACCTCGCCCGCCTGCCGATCGTGGTCGGGCGCAAGGGCGTGCTGGAGATCGACGGCAAGGTCAAGGAGCTGCGCCTGTCCGAAGAAGGTGGGTCGTTCATCGTCAACGACGGCAAGCTGTTTGTCAGCGACACCCAGGTGACCGGCTGGCGCGAGCAGGCCAATGGCCCGGCGACCTTCCGCAAGCCCGATGAATTCCGCCCGTTCCTGCTCAGCTGGGGCGGCACCGAGACCTATATCGTCAACAGCAAGATGGCCAGCTTCGGCTACGCCAAGTCCAAGTCGTACGGGGTGAGCATCTCGCAGTACACACCGAACATGGCCAAGCAGATGGGCCGCCCGGAACCCACCGGCTGGATCATCGGCTCCGAGTTCAGCGACATGTGGTACGGCTTCTACTGCTACGAGACCCAGGACTTCGTGATCAAGGACTCGACCTACCGCGACAACATCGTCTACGGCATCGACCCCCACGACCGTTCGCACCGCCTGATCATCGCCGGCAACACCGTGTACGGCACCAAGAAGAAGCACGGGATCATCGTTTCGCGCGAGGTCAACGACAGCTGGATCATCAACAACAAGAGCTACGACAACAAGCTCTCGGGGGTGGTGATCGACCGCAACAGCGTCAACAACCTGATCGCCTACAACGAGATCTACCGCAACCACACCGACGGCATCACCCTGTACGAGAGCGGCGACAACCTGATCTGGGGCAACAAGCTGATCAACAACCGTCGCCACGGCATCCGCGTGCGCAACAGCGTGAACATCCGCCTGTACGAAAACGTCGCCATGGCCAACGGCCTGGTGGGCGTGTACGGGCACATCAAGGACCTCTCCGACACCGACCGCGACATCGCCCTCGACCCGTTCGACACCAAGGTGTCGCTGATCGTGGTCGGCGGCGAGCTGGCGGCCAACGGCTCCGGCCCGCTGTCGATCGACTCGCCCCTGTCGGTGGAGCTGTACAAGGTGTCGATGCTGATGCCGCGCAAGGCCAACGGCATCAGCTTCAACGGCGTGCTCGGCGAGCGCCAGGACGAAATCCTCGACCTGCTGGTGCGCCAGCAGAAGGCCGTGCTGATCGACCCGGTCGAACGCCAGACCGAAATGATCGACTAAGGAAGCCCAGACCATGACTCCACACCTGATGAAACTGCTGGGCCTGTCCGCCGCCCTCCTGGCCATCAGCCAGGGCGTGCGCGCCGATGAGGTCAAGGCGCCGACCTTCAGCGCCGAGCCCTGCTGCCAGCTGTGCCCCGAGGCCCACGACGCCAGCCGCTACACCACGCGCTACCAGCAGAACTTCACCACCCTGGTGCAGGCCCAGGGCGACTGGCTGTTCCGTACCCGCGAAGACCTGCGCACCGAGTTCGACACCACCCCGGGCGGCTACAAGCGCCTGCAGCAGGTGCACGACGCCTTCAAGAAGCGCGGCGTCGAGCTGGTGGTGGTGTACCAGCCGACCCGGGGCCTGGTGAACCGCAACATGCTCAACCCCGAGGAGAAGGCCGCCTTCGATTACCAGAAGGCACTGCGCAACTACCAGGCCATGCTCCAGCGCTTCGCCAAGATGGGCTACAACGTGCCCGACCTGTCGCCGCTGACCAACGAGCAGCTGGCCGCGGCCGACCAGGGCAAGGACTTCTACTTCCGTGGCGACCAGCACTGGACGCCCTATGGCGCCGAGCGCGCGGCGAAGATCGTCGCCGACACCGTGCACCAGATGCCGGCCTTCGAAGGCATCCCGCGCAAGGAATTCGAGACCAAGAAGTCCGGCCGCATGGGCAAGACCGGCACCCTGCACAACGTCGCCGGCCAGCTGTGCGGCACCAGCTATGCGGTGCAGTACATGGACCAGTTCGCCACCGAGCCCAAGGGCGGCGCCAGCGGCGGCGACGACCTGTTCGGCGATTCGGGCAACGCGCAGATCACCCTGGTCGGCACCAGCCACAGCGGCAAGAACTACAACTTCTCGGGCTTCCTCGAGCAGTACATCGGTGCCGATGTGCTCAACGTCGCCTTCCCCGGCGGCGGCCTGGAAGGTTCGATGATCCAGTACCTGGGCAGCGAGGAGTTCCAGAACAACCCGCCGAAGATCCTGATCTGGGAGTTCTCCCCGCTCTACCGTCTCGACCAGGAAACCATCTGGCGGCAGATCCTCGGCCTGCTCGACGACGGCTGCGACGACCGACCGGCCCAGATGAGCGCCAGCGCCACCCTCAAGCCCGGCAAGAACGAGCTGATGGTCAACGGCAAGAACGGCGTGATCAAGGACCTGGTCAACCGCAACCACCAGCTCGACATCAAGTTCGAAGACACCTCGGTGAAAGTGCTGCAGGCCACCCTGTGGTACCTCAACGGCCGCCACGAGGACATCAAGATCGAGAAGCCCGAGACCTCCGACACCGATGGGCGCTTCGTCTTCCAGATGCGCGAGGACGAAGACTGGGCAGGCCAGAACCTGCTAGCCCTGGAGGTCCAGGGGCCGGAAAGCGGCACGCAGAAAGTCGAAGCCAAACTCTGCAAACGCAACAACTTCGCCAGCCCCGCGCAGCACACCGCGCAAGCTGGCCAGTGAGGCGACCATGACCACCATCAGCAGCAAGACCGCTCCCGCCCTGCTCGCCCTCGCCCTGTTCGGCGGCGCGGCGCAGGCCGCGCTGGTACCGCCCCAGGGTTACTACGAGGGCATCGAAAAGCTCAAGACAGGCGACGGCAATTTCCGCTGCGAAGCCGCGCCCAAGCCCTATACCGGCGCGCTGCAGTTTCGCAGCAAGTACGAAGGTTCGGACAAGGCCCGGGCGACGCTCAATGTCGCCTCGGAAAAAGCCTTCCGCAAATCCACCGAGGACATCACCACCCTCGAGAAAGGCGTCAGCAAGATGGTAGGCCAGTACATGCGCGACGGCCGCCCGGCACAACTGGACTGCGCCTTGACCTGGCTCGACACCTGGGCACGCGCCGATGCGCTGATGTCCACCGATTACAACCATACCGGCAAGTCCATGCGCAAATGGGCCCTGGGCAGCATGAGCGGCTCGTGGCTGCGCCTGAAGTTCTCCAACTCGCAGCCACTGGCGGCGCACCGCGCCGAAGCCGAGCAGATCGAGAAATGGTTCGTGCGCCTGGCGCGCCAGACCGTGCGCGACTGGAGCGACCTGCCGCTGGACAAGATCAACAACCACAGTTACTGGGCGGCCTGGTCGGTGATGGCCACCGCCGTCGCCACCGACCAGCAGGATCTGTTCGACTGGGCGGTGAAGGAATACAAGGTCGGCGTCAACCAGATCGACGAGCAGGGCTTCTTGCCCAACGAGGTCAAGCGCAAGCAACGCGCCCTGGCCTACCACAACTACGCCCTGCCGCCGCTGGCGATGATCGCCAGCTTCGCCCAGGCCAACGGCGTGGACCTGCGTAAGGAAAACAATTTCGCCCTGCAACGGCTTGGCGAAGGCGTGCTGGCAGGTGCCCGCGACCCTGTTCATTTCAAAACCCGCGCCGGCGTGAAGCAGGACCTGAAGGACCTGAAGATCGACAGCAAGTACGCCTGGCTCGAGCCGTGGTGCGCGCTGTACCAGTGCGTCGGCGACACCCTCGAGCGCAAGCATGACATGCAGCCGTTCAACAGTTTCAGGCTGGGGGGCGATGTGACGCGGGTCTATGACCCGGGCGCAGAAAAGAAGTAAGGCCAGGGGCCGCTTTGCGGCCCATCAATGGTTTAGGCAACAAAGGTTTCCCCTGCATTTTCGCGGGGGGTTTGGGGGGCGCTGTGCCCCAGGTGCTGTGCATAACTAGGAGAACCGGGATGGTCTTCTCGTCCAACGTGTTCCTGTTCCTGTTCCTGCCGGTTTTCCTCGGCTTGTACTACGTGAGCGGGAACCGCTATCGCAACCTGCTGCTGCTGGTTGCCAGCTACATTTTCTACGCTTGGTGGCGGGTGGACTTCCTCGCCCTGTTCGCCGGGGTCACCCTGTGGAACTACTGGATCGGCCTGAAGGTCGGCGCCGCCGGCGTGCGCACCAAGCCCGCGCAGCGCTGGCTGCTGCTGGGCGTGGGCGTCGACCTGTGCATCCTCGGCTACTTCAAGTACGCCAACTTCGGCGTCGACAGCCTCAACGCGATCATGACCTCGATGGGGCTGGAGCCGTTCATCCTCACCCACGTGCTGCTGCCGATCGGCATCTCGTTCTACATCTTCGAGTCGATCAGCTACATCATCGACGTGTACCGCGGCGACACCCCGGCCACCCGCAACCTGATCGACTTCGCCGCCTTCGTGGCGATCTTCCCGCACCTGATCGCCGGCCCCGTGCTGCGCTTCAAGGACCTGGTCGACCAGTTCAACAACCGCACCCATACCCTGGACAAGTTCTCAGAAGGCTGCACCCGCTTCATGCAGGGCTTCATCAAGAAAGTGTTCATCGCCGACACCCTGGCGGTGGTCGCCGACCACTGCTTCGCCCTCGAGAACCCAACCACCGGTGACGCCTGGCTCGGCGCGCTGGCCTACACCGCGCAGCTGTACTTCGACTTCTCCGGCTACAGCGACATGGCCATCGGCCTGGGCCTGATGATGGGCTTTCGCTTCATGGAGAACTTCAAGCAGCCCTACATCAGCCAGTCGATCACCGAGTTCTGGCGGCGCTGGCACATCAGCCTGTCGACCTGGCTGCGCGACTACCTGTACATCACCCTGGGCGGCAACCGCAAAGGCACCTTCAACACCTACCGCAACCTGTTCCTGACCATGCTGCTGGGCGGGCTGTGGCACGGCGCCAACTTCACCTACATCATCTGGGGCGCCTGGCACGGCCTGTGGCTGGCCATCGAGCGCGCACTGGGGCTGGACACCAACCCGCAGCGCTTCAACCCGGTGAAATGGGCCTTCACCTTCCTCCTGGTGGTGGTCGGCTGGGTGATCTTCCGCGCCGAGAACCTGCACGTGGCGGCGCGCATGTACGGCGCCATGTTCAGCTTCGGCGACTGGCAGCTGTCGGAACTCAACCGCGCCAACCTCACCGGCCTGCAGGTGGCCACGCTGATCGTCGCCTACCTGAGCCTGGCGTTTTTCGGCCTGCGCGACTTCTACCGCAATGCAACGCCCGCGCCCAAGGCCACCCCGGTGCAGATCAACGCCGACGGCTCGGTGGGCCTGGACTGGACGCGGATCATGACCCGCGCCCTGGTCCTGCTGCTGTTCGCCGCCTCGGTGCTCAAGCTCTCGGCGCAGAGCTACTCACCGTTCCTGTACTTCCAGTTCTGAGGCCTGAATCATGAACCGGACACTTCGCATCACCTATTCGCTGACGTTCATGGGCCTGCTGGTCGGGCTGGGCGCATGGTCGGTCGGCGGGCTGGAAAGTTTCAACCGCACAGGGCAGATGACCCTGCTCGACGGCAAGCTGGCCAAGGCCGCCGAGACCCACTACGACGAGCAGTTCCCGATCAAGCGCGTTGGCACCAACCTGTGGGCCGCGCTGGACTTCAAACTGTTCAACGAAGGCCGCCCCGGCGTGGTGCTGGGCCGCGACCAGTGGCTGTTCACCGACGAGGAGTTCAAGCCCACCGCCGGCGCGCAGCAACAGATACAGGACAACCTGGCACTGGTGCGTGGAGTGCGTGACGCACTGCAACGCCAGGGCGTGCAACTGGTGCTGGCGATCGTCCCGGCCAAGGCCCGCCTCTATTCCGAATACATCGGCAAGGAGGCGCCGGCCAGCCTGCACGACGAGCTGTTCAACCAGTTCCACGCCCAGGCGCGCCAGGCCAATGTGTTCGCCCCCGACCTGCTGGCGCCGCTGGAGCAGGCCAAGGCCCGCGGCCAGGTGTTCCTGCGTACCGACACCCACTGGACGCCGATGGGCGCCGAAGTGGTCGCGCAATCGCTGGCCGAAGCCGTCGATCGCCAGCAGCTGCTCACCGGCGAGCCCCAGGCGTACATCACCGAGGCCGGCGCCAGCGCGCCGTACAAGGGCGACCTGACTAACTTCCTGCCGCTGGATCCACTGTTCAGCAACCTGCTGCCCACCCCCGACACCCTGCAACAACGCAAGACCCACCCGGTGCAGGCCGAAGGCGACGATGCGCTGTTCACCGACAGCCGGATCCCGGTGGCGCTGGTGGGCACCAGCTACAGCGCCAACCCGCACTGGAACTTCCTCGGCGCCCTGCAGCAGGCGTTGCACAGCGACGTCGCCAATTACGCCGAGGACGGCCACGGCCCGCTGCTGCCGATGCTCAAGTACCTGCAGAGCGACGCTTTCAAGAACGCCCCGCCACAGGTCGTGGTGTGGGAATTCCCCGAACGGTATCTGCCAATGAAGAACGACCTCAGCGCCTTCGATCCGCAGTGGATCGCGCAGCTGAAGAACTCCCGTCAATCCGAAGAAAACCTGGCCCTGTCGTCCAATCGGACGGACCACTGAAGATAGAGAGGAATACGCACATGACCACCAAGACTTCCATTGCCAAAGCCCTCACCCTCGCCGCCGGCCTGTCCCTGGCCTCGCTGCAGGCCTTCGCCGGCGCCGATGCCGCCCTCTATGGCCCGAGCGCGCCGAAAGGCTCGACCTTCGTGCGCCTGTACAACGCCGCCGGCAGCCCCGCCGCCGCGTCGGTCGGCAACACCCAGATCAAGCAGGTCGGCGCCCAGGCCAGCAGCGACTTCAGCTTCCTGCCCGGCGGTGACTACACCGCCCAGGTCGGCGGCAAGAGCGTCCCGGTGAAGCTCGCCGCCGACAAGTACTACACCCTGGTCAACAGCAGCAGCGGCAACCCGCAGCTTATCGAAGAGCCGCCGTTCAAGAACAAGCAGAAGGCCCTGGTGCGGGTGCAGAACCTCAGCGACCAGTCGCTGACCCTGAAGACCGCCGACGGCAAGACCGAAGTGGTCAGCCCGGTGGCCGCCAAGGGCCGTGGCGAGCGCGAGATCAACCCGGTCAAGGTCAACCTGGCCCTGTATCAAGGCGACAAGAAAGTCGGCGACGTCAAACCCGTCGCCCTGGCGCGCGGCGAAGCCGCCGTGCTGTATGTCACCGGTTCCGGCAATAGCCTGTCGCCGGTATGGGTCACTCGCCCCGTGGCTAGCAACTGATTCCCCTGCCTCTAAACGACTATTGGAGAAACATGATGATCCCGGTAATTCTTTCTGGTGGTAGCGGTTCGCGTCTGTGGCCTCTGTCGCGCAAGCAGTTCCCCAAGCAGTTCCTGGCCCTGACCGGCGAACACACCCTGTTCCAGCAGACCATCGAACGCCTGGTGTTCGATGGCATGGACACGCCTATCGTGGTCTGCAACAAGGACCACAAATTCATCGTCCAGGAGCAGTTGAACGCACTGCAACTGCAAACCCAGGCCATCCTCATGGAGCCGTTCGGCCGCAACACCGCGCCGGCGGTGGCCATGACCGCGATGAAACTGGTCAACGAAGGCCGTGACGAGCTGATGCTGGTGCTGCCGGCCGACCACGTGATCGAGGACCAGAAGGCCCTGCAACGCGCCCTGGCCCTGGCCACCGTGGCCGCCGAGCGCGGCGAGATGGTGCTGTTCGGCGTACCGGCGACCAAGCCCGAGACCGGCTACGGCTACATCCGCTCGAGCCAGGACGCGCTGCTGCCCGAGGGCGTGGCGCGGGTCGCGCAGTTCGTCGAGAAACCCGACGAGAAGCGCGCCAACGAGTTCGTCCGCGCCGGCGGCTACTTCTGGAACAGCGGCATGTTCCTGTTCCGCGCCAGCCGCTTCCTCGAAGAGCTGAAAAAGCACGACCCGGACATCTACGACACCTGCCTGCTGGCCCTGGAGCGCAGCCAGGAGGACACCGATGCGCTGAGCATCGACGAAGCCACCTTCGCCTGCTGCCCGGACAACTCCATCGACTACGCGGTAATGGAGAAGACCCAGCGCGCCTGCGTGGTGCCGCTGTCGGCCGGCTGGAGCGACGTCGGTTGCTGGTCGTCGCTGTGGGACGTGCACGAGAAGGATGCCGACGGCAACGTCACCAAGGGCGACGTGGTGGTGCAGGACAGCCGCAACTGCATGATTCACGGCAACGGCAAGCTGGTGTCGGTGATTGGCCTTGAGAACATCGTGGTGGTCGAGACCAAGGACGCCATGATGATCGCCCACAAGGACAAGGTTCAGGGGGTCAAGCAGCTGGTCAACACCCTTGACGCCCAGGGCCGCACGGAAACCCAGAACCACCTGGAGGTGTACCGCCCGTGGGGCTCGTACGACTCGGTGGACATGGGCGGGCGCTTCCAGGTCAAGCACATCACCGTCAAACCCGGCGCCAGCCTGTCGCTGCAGATGCACCACCACCGTGCCGAGCACTGGATCGTGGTGTCCGGCACCGCCGAAGTAACCTGCGACGAGAACGTGTTCCTGCTCACCGAGAATCAGTCCACGTACATTCCCATCGCCTCGGTGCACCGCCTGCGCAACCCGGGCAAGATCCCGCTGGAGATCATCGAGGTGCAGTCCGGGAGCTACCTGGGCGAGGATGATATCGAACGGTTCGAGGATGTGTATGGGCGGACTTCGACGCCAGTGGAGCGTGGGGTTTCGGTGAAGACCATCGCGCAGTAACAGCCGCAAGTCATAAGCTGCAAGCGGCAAGAAAAAGCGAAACGGCGGTGAATCGAAATGTTCGATTCGCCGCCGTTTCGCTTTTTCTTGTGGCTTGCAGCTTGCAGCTCGGCGCTCCAAGATAATCGAACCCCCGCCACCAAGGCCTGCCCCACCATGATCATCGGCGCCCTGCTCGTTCTCACCTGGCTGGTCCTGCTGCTGCGCTACCCGGCCAAGGCCCTGCCGATTTCCATGGCTGGCGTCTGTGGCCTGGGGCTGGTGGCGCTGTACGTGGTCTGGCAGGACACCCGCGAAGCCTCGCAACTGGCCCGCCTCGATATCCGCCTGGTCTACGCCCCCGACCAGTGCCCCGCCGACCGCGCCCTGCAGGTGCGCATGAAGAACGGCAACCAAGTCCCGCTCAGTGAACTGCGCTGGCGCGTCGGCGCCTATGCGCCGGGCGATACCGTGAATCTGGCCGAGAACACCTACGCCGCACCGCGCTATCGTGGCCCCGGGGAACTGCAGCCGGGCGCCGAATGGACCGATTGCCTGCCATTGCCACCGCTGCGCTCGGGCTATCGGCCACAAACACTGGAGTTCCGTGCCGAGCACCTGCAAGGTACATTCGCCAACTGAATCCTCTCTTCCGAACACAGGCCCGCCCCATGCCCACCGTCCTGATCACCGGTTGTTCCAGCGGCATCGGCCGCGCCCTGGCCGACGCCTTCCGCGATGCCGGCCATGAAGTCTGGGCCACCGCCCGCAAGGCACAGGATGTCGAACAACTGGCCGCCGCCGGTTTCAATGCCCGTCAACTGGACGTGAACGACGCAGAAGCCCTCGCTCGTCTGGCCGAGGAGCTGCAAAGCCTCGACATCCTGATCAACAACGCCGGCTACGGCGCCATGGGCCCGCTGCTCGACGGCGGCGTCGAGGCCATGCGCCAGCAATTCGAGACCAATGTCTTCGCCCTGGTCGGCGTGACCCAGGCACTGTTCCCGCTGCTGCGCCGTTCCCGGGGGCTGGTGGTGAACATCGGCAGCGTGTCGGGTGTGCTGGTGACGCCCTTCGCCGGTGCCTATTGTGCCTCCAAGGCCGCCGTGCACGGGCTGAGCGATGCCCTGCGCCTGGAGCTGGCGCCTTTCGGGGTCAGGGTCATGGAGGTGCAGCCGGGCGCGATCGCCTCGCAGTTCGCCAGCAATGCGCAACAGCAGGCCGAGCAGGTGCTGGCGAGCAGTTCGCCGTGGTGGCCGCTGCGCGAGCAAGTTCAGGCCCGGGCGAGGGCCTCGCAGGATCGGCCGACACCGGCGGCGGTGTTTGCCCAGGGATTGTTGGCGGCGACCCGCAAGTCGCCGGTGCCTGCGCTGGTGC
Source organism: Pseudomonas sp. P65(2024) (assembly GCF_057480955.1). Classification (NCBI taxonomy): domain Bacteria; kingdom Pseudomonadati; phylum Pseudomonadota; class Gammaproteobacteria; order Pseudomonadales; family Pseudomonadaceae; genus Pseudomonas; species Pseudomonas sp. P65(2024). The sequence goes on along the minus strand of NZ_JBLIYX010000009.1, from coordinate 171,627 downwards.
GTATCGGCAATGGCAGCACGGCCTTGCCGTTGATGGCCCGGCTGTTGCCGCAGCGCCTGCTGGATTGGGTGTTGCGCAAGCGCTTCGGATTGTTGCGACCGCTCTGACGTCATCGCGGGGCAAGTCGCATCGGCGCACCGCCGCTCCTACGCATACCTGGGAGCCCCCGCGATACTGCTCAGACCTGATCGAACGCCTGCCAGCCGCCACCCAGCGCCTTGTACAGCCCCACCAGCGCCTGCGATACCGCCGCCGAACTGTCGATCCACTGCTCCTCGCTGGCCAGCAACGCCGACTGCACCGTCAGCACGTTGAGAAAGTCCACCGCCCCTTCCACGTACTGGCGCTGCGCGGTCTCCAGGGCGATGCGGTTCTGCCGCACCGCCTCGGCCAGGTGATCACGGCGCAACTGGCTGGCGTTGTACAGACGCAGCACATCGTCGATCTCATGCCAGGCGCCCAGCACCACCTTGCGGTAATTCAGCGCCGCCTCCTGCTGCTGGGCCTCGCGCAGCTCCAGCTGGCCCTTGAGCCGACCGCCCTCGAAGATCGGCAACGACAGTTGCGGCCCGAAAGAGAACCGGCGCGAGTCCCAGGCCCCGAAATCGGACAGTTGCATGGCCTGGAAACCGACACTCCCGGACAGGCGGATGCTTGGATAGAAATCGGCCTTGGCCACGCCGATGCTGGCGGTGGCCGCATGCAGCCGGGCCTCGGCCTGGCGGATATCAGGGCGGCGCTCGGCCAGCTCCGACGGCACGCCGATGGCGAAACGCTGCTGCGGCGCGGGCAGCTCACCGCCTTGCAGCAGCTGGGCCTGCAAACTGCGCGGCGGTTCGGCGGCGAGCAGGCTCAGGGCATTGATCAGGTCGTCGCGACGCGCCTTCAGAGTCGGCAGGCGCGCCTCGATCGATGCCACCTGGGCGCTGGCCTGGGCGACATCGAGCCGGGTGGCGACACCTTCGGCCTGGCGGCCTTCGGACAGTTTCAGACTGTGCCGGGCGACCTTGAGGTTGTCCTGGGTGATATCCAGGGTGTGCTGCACGGCCCGCAGCTGGATGTAGTTGCCGGCAGTCTCCGACAACAGCGCCAACAGCACGCCTCGGCGGTCGTTTTCGGCCACCGCCACGCTCGCGTCGGCGGCCTCGACCTGGCGGCGCACGCGCCCCCACAGGTCCAGTTCCCAACCGGCGACCAGGTCACCCTGCCACAAGTTGTACGCCGACTTGCCGGCCTTGCCGGAGGGGTCGTTCAACCCTTCGGCGCTGTTGCGCGCCCGGCTGTAACCTGCGTTTGCATCCACCGTGGGCATCTCGTCAGCCGCCACGGTGCTGCGCAAGGCGCGGCTCTGCAGCAGGCGGGCACTGGCCATCTGCAGGTCGAGGTTGCGCTCGGTGACTTTCTGGATCAGCGCGCTCAACTGGGCGTCGTGGAAACTGTCCCACCAGCGCAGTTCCATTGGCTCGGCGACCGGCTGGCTGGCCGCGGCCTCTCCTTGCAACGAGGCCCAATCCTGAGGCGCTTCGCTGGCCGGGCTCTGGAAGTCCGGTCCTAGTGTGCAGCCGGCAAGCAACATGGCCAGCAGCAAAGGACTCAAGCGTGATGCCGCTTTCATCGCGCAGTCACCTCTTTACCGGCCAGCGTGTCACCCTGGGTGTCGATGACCGCCTCCACCGACATGCCCACCCGCAAGCGCTCCAGCAACGGCTGGCCGTCGTCGAAGACAATCTTCACCGGAATGCGCTGCACCACCTTGGTGAAGTTGCCGGTGGCGTTGTCCGGCTTTACAGCGGCGAAGGTCACGCCCGTTGCGGGGGCGATGCTCTCGACGCGGCCGTGGAGTTTCTCGCCGGAGAAGGTATCGACGCTGATGCTCACCGGCTGGCCCGGCTGCACATGGGTCAACTGGGTCTCCTGGAAGTTGCCGACGATGTAGGCGCGCGCCAGCGGCACCACCGACAACAGCCGCGCGCCCGGGTTTACGTAGGCGCCTACACGCAGGGCGCGCTCGCCGACCATGCCGTCCACCGGCGCGGTGATGCGGGTGTAGGACAGATCCAGTCGGGCTTTCTCCAGGCCGGCCTCGGCCCGTTTCAGCTGGCCATCGGCACTGGCCACCTGGGCGCCGAGGATATCCACCTGCTTGCGCGTCGCCACCAGCGCCGCCTGGGTGTTGGCCAGCCGGGCGCGGGCCTGGTCAACGCCACTTCGCGCCTGCTGGGCATTCTGCACAGTGCCGGCGCCCTGCTCGGCCAGGCGGCTGTAGCGGGTTACCTCATGATCGGCGAAGGCCGCTTCGGCCTGGGCCGCCTTCACCGCGGCCTCGGCCTGGGCGATCAGCGAGGCCTGGCGCTCGAGGGTGGCGCGGGCATCCAGGCTCTGCGCCCTGGCCACCAGCAACTGGGCCTGGGCCGCGTCGAGGGCGGCCTGGTAGTCACGCGGGTCGATGGTCGCCAGCAACTGGCCGGCCTTCACCTGCTGGTTGTCCTCCACCAGCACCTCCTTGATAAAGCCCGCCACCTTCGGCGCGACCACGGTGTAGTCGGCGGTTACATAGGCATCGTTGGTGCTCTGGCGATGGTCGCTGCCGAACATCCAGGGGCCGACGATGGCGGCCAGCACGGCCACGGCGAGCACCGAGCCGATAAGGATTGTCTTGCGCTTGTTGGTCATTTCAAGGTCTCGGATTCATCCACGGATCAGGCCACCGCACGCGGCGGGAAAATCCGGGTAGGCACGAAGGGGATCAGGCAGATCAGGGCGACGGCGATACCCGCCATCACCAGGTACAGGTCGGCCGAGGTCAGCACCAGGGCCTGTTCATGGATGCGCTTGGCCAGGCCAGCGGCGTTGTCGTCGATCAGCGGCGCGTTGCCCAGACTGTCGACCAGGTGGTTGGAATGAAAATGCCGGCGCAGGGTGCCCAGGGCATCGAGCAGACCACCGGCGATCACCGCCGACAGCCCCTTGACCGTGTTGAACCAGGCGGAGGCGAACGGGCCTTCCTGCGGGGGCATGCCGTTGGTCGACAGCATCAGCAGCGGCAGCACCGCCATGGGCTGGCCGAACACCTGCAGCAGGTAGAACGGGTAGAAGTCGCCGCGGATCCACTGCGAGGTCAGCAGGCTGCTGCCCACGCACGAGGCCGCCAGCATGGCCAGGCCCATCGCCAACACCCAGCGGCAGTCCACCGCACGGATGTTGCACAACGCCGCGGTCAACGGCAGGGCGATCAGTTGAGGCATGGCCACCAGCATCATCAGCGGGCTGGTCTGCGCCGGGCGGTAGCCCTGGATCTGCGCCAGGTAGGCGGACGGAATGCTGCCCACGCCCGAGAGCACGACCAGCACCCCGGCCAGGGTCACCAGGGCGAAGCTCAAGTTGCGTCGCGTGAGCATGCGCAACTGGAAGAACGGCAGCGGCTCGGACCATTCATTGAACATGAACAGCGCCAGCAGCAACACGCCAACGCCGAGCAACCAGCAAATCAGCGGCGAGTCGAACCAGCCCCAGCGGTCGCCCAGCGACAGCCCGAGGACGATGCAACTGATCGCTGGCAGACCGAGCAACACGCCGCGCCAGTCCAGTTGCCTGAAGCGCTCGAGGCGCAGCGGATCCTGGGGCAGGCCCCAGCCGACGCAGGCGATCGCCAGCAGCGAGGGCAGGATGATCTGCCAGAACGCCCACTGCCAGCCGACGTACTCGGTCCACAGGCCCGCCAACGGCGTGCCGAGGTTCGGCCCGAAGGTGGCGGTCAGGGCGTAGCAGGCCAGGCCGTAGACCTTGATCCCCGGCGGCAGGAAACGCAGCGCCACGCTCATCAGCATCGGCGGCAAGGCGCCCGAGGCGAAGCCCTGCAGCACACGCAGCAGCATCAGGCTATGCAGGTTGGGGGCGAAGGGCTGGATCAGGCCAAGCACGGCGAACACGCCGACGGCGCTCATGGTGAAGCGGCGCAACGAGAAGGTGGTGGCCAGCCAGGGCGCGAAGGCCATGGCCGAGACCGAGGCGGCGGCATACACCGCCAACAGCCAGGCACCTTCGTCGGCGCCGATGCCCATGGCGCCACGAATGTCGCTCAGGGAAATCTTGGTCACCGCCTCGTTTAGCCCGGCGCACAGCACCGCCAGCAACACGCCGAACAGCCCGACCACTACCCGCAGGCCGAACGCCGTCTGCGCGGGGGCGGCCGGTGCGGGAGCGGCGGCCAGCGCGGCGCAGGGCGCGGTCAGGGAACTCATGGATAGACATCTCCAGCAACAAATTCAGGGCTGGAGCAAGTCTAAGTAGGTCGAATACTGACGAAAACTGACTTGTTGGCAGGTTTATGTTGCGTCAGACGCAATCCATGGAGATCGGCGGCGCCCGCTTCGTGGGCCCCCTCCCACCGGTTCACCGTTGCACTCGAGCCTTGCTGGGACTCTGTGGGAGCGGCCTTGTGTCGCGAAAGGGCTGCGCAGCAGCCCCAGGATTTCAGCGTTCATGCAAAGATCGTCGGGGCCGCTTTGCGGCCCTTTCGCGACACAAGGCCGCTCCTACAGGGAACGCGCAGGGTTTGAGGCCGGCGTGGGCTCGCCCGCGCAGCAGGCGCGCATGGTCTGGCGCAACCAGCGATGCGCCGGATCGTTGTCGAAACGCGGATGCCAGGCCTGCATCACCCGCACCCGCTCCAGCGGCACCGGGATCTCGAACGAGCGCAGCGGCAGGCCGAACTTGGTCACGCTGCCGAGGATGTTCGCCGGCATCGGCAGGATCAGGTCCGACTCTGGCAACGAGAACATCGCCGAATGGAAACTCGGCGTGATCAGCGCCACCCTGCGCTGCACGCCATGGGTGCCCAGCTCCACATCGATGGGGCCGTTGGCCCGTCCGCGTCGTGACACGCTGATCTGCGGATAGCGGGCAAAGCGCTCCGGGGTGATCTCGGCGTCGAAGATCGGGTGGTCGGCCCGCGCCAGCCCGACGAACCAGGTGTCGAACAGGCTCTGCACCTTGATCTCCGGCCCCATGTCGATACTCGAACTGACCACCAGGTCGATCTGCCCGTGGCGCAGCACCAGGTCATCGTCGCCCTGGTGCTCGGGGACGAAGCGCAGCACGGTGTTCGGCGCCTGCTCGAGCATCATGTGCAGCAGGCGCGCGCCATACAGGGCGATGAACAGGTCGTTGGTGCGGATGTTGAAGGCCCGGTCGAGGTTCGGCAGGTCGACCTCGTCGCCACTGCGAAACACCAGACCGGCCTGCTCCACCAGCGCCCGGACCTGGTCGCGCAGGGCCAGTGCCCGTGGTGTCGGCACCAGACCACGGCCAGCGCGTACCAGGATCGGGTCGCCCATGGCCTCGCGGATACGCCCCAGCGTGCGGCTCATGGCCGCCGGGCTCAGGTTCATGCGCTGGGCGGCGCCGACCACGCTGCCTTCGTCGAGCAGGGCATCGAGGGCGACGAGCAGGTTCATGTCCGGGAGTTGCATGGCCGTTTTCCGTGACAGCTGTGGGAAACGCGATGGTATCAGGTTGGTGGATTGCGTCAGGCGCAATGGCACCGTGCGTGGGCGGCCATTTATCCATGTGGGCGAATGAACCGAGAATGGTGTGGCCTCATCGCCGGCAAGCCGGCGCCCACTGGCAGCGCATCTCCCTGTGGGAGCCGGCTTGCCGGCGATGAGGCCAACACTGCCATCCATTCTCCAAAGGATTGCCCATGCCCCACCCGGTCCTGATCGCCATCGACGCCTCCCCCGCCAGCCACGCCCTGCTCGACCTAGCCCGCCGCTACTGCCGCCCGGGCGAACACACCCTGCACGTGCTGCTGGCCATCGACTCGACCTTCGCCGTGCACGATCACCGCACGGCCTACACTGAGGAGGAGCTGGAGGAGTACCCCGCGGCCTGCGACGAACAGCAATTGGCCGAGCACGCCGTGAACAGCGCCGTGGGCATCCTGTGCGAAGCCGGCTTCGAAAGCCTGGGCTGCATGGTCGCCGGCCAGCCGGTGGAGGCGATCATCACCAAGGCCCGGGAGCTTGAATGCGAGCTGATCATCATCGGCCACCGCCACTTGTCGCGGGTCGGAAGGCTGCTGGATCCGTCGATCAGTGCCAAGGTGATTGATCGGGCACATGTACCCGTTCTGGTAGGCGTGCCGACTGACGTTGGCTGAAGTCTCGCGATAAGCTCACCGCCACCATCGCGTGGCAAGCCCGCTCCCAGAGCATCCTCATACTCGTGGGAGCGGGCTTGCCCCGCGATGGTCTGCTTGGATCACTCCGCGCTCGCCTTGACCACCACCGTGCACGTGGTCCCCGCCGCCAGCAGGAACCCATCCGGCACTTCATCGATATGGATCCGCACCGGCACCCGCTGCGCCAGCCGCACCCAGTTGAAGGTCGGGTTCACGTCGGCGATCAGCTCACGGCTCTGCGGGTTGTCGCGGTCGTAGATGCCACGGGCAATGCTCTCCACATGCCCCTTGATCCGCTCGCCGCTCATCATCTGCAACTCGGCCACATCGCCCACCTTCACGTGGGGCAGCTTGGTCTCCTCGAAGAAGCCATACACCCAGAACGACTGCTCATCCACCACCGCCATCACCGCCTCGCCGGTGCGAGCATAGTCGCCTTTGTGGATGTTCAGGTTGGTCACGTAGCCATCGACGGTGGCGACGATCTGCGTGCGCTTGAGGTTCAGCTCGGCAGCGGCGAGCTGGGCCTGAGCGTGCTGGTAGTCGGCCAGTGCCGAGCTGGCGATATTGCTGGCGTCGTCGCGGTTCTCTTTCGAGATCACCAGGTTGTCCAGATCGGCGCGGCGCTTGGCATTCACCTTGCGCATCTCCCAGGTGGCCTTGCGCGAGGCCACCAGCGCCTTGGCCTGGTCCACCGCCAGCTGGTAGTGCTCGGGGTCGATGCGGATCAGCACGTCGCCCTTCTTCACCCGCTGGTTGTCCTTGACCGGTACGTCCACCACATAGCCCGGCACATCGGCGGCGACGTTGATGATATCGGCGCGCACCCGGCCATCGCGGGTCCATGGCGTAGTCATGTAGTGCAGCCACAACTGGCGGCCGATCGCCACGGCGGCGGCCAGCACCAGCAGGGTGGCGATCAGGCTGAAGAACTTTTTCATTGCAGGATTCTCACCAGTAGAGCGACAGCGCCAGGGCGCCGAACAGGCAGACGAACAGCGACAGGCGCAACAGCGCCGGGTGCCAGAAGAAGCGATAGCCATCAACGCTTGCGATGAACCGGTCCAGGCCCCAGGCCAGGCCCAGGGCGAACAGGAACATCAAGGTCATGGTGGGCATGTACACGCCATGGAAGGCGATCTCACGGGGCATGGTGCATTCCTTTCGCCGGTGCCAGCGGCGACTGTGGGTCAAGCAGGGAGGAACGGATGAAGTGCAGGTAGCTCTGCGCCCGGCGCAGCACCGAGGTGTCGAAGTGCCGGGCGAAGGGTTCGTCGGTGGCCTGCACGCGGCTGATGGCGTGGTCCACCGCCACCAGGGCGCGCTCGTGGTTGCTGGCGCTGGGCTGCAGGAACAGCCGCGCCAGGGCCCGGCCCATCACGCGGATGGCCTGGCGCCAGGGCTGCGACTCGGCGTAGGCCGGATGGATCGGCGCGCGATCCTGCTCCTTGCGCAGTTCGATGATGGCGTGGCCGATCTCCAGCACGGTGAACATCCAACCCATCAACTCGCTCTGCACCTGCGGCTTGCCGGCGGCCAGGCCATAGGCCTGGTGCAGCAGGTCGCGGGTGCGGCTCTCGAACGCCGAGCCCAACCCGCGCAGGCGCCCGCCGATGGCGAACAGCACCTGCTCGCGCAGTTCCTGTTCCAGGCGGCTCCACAGCCAGCGGCTGTTGGGCGGCAGGATGATCGCCCCGGCCGCGGCGCAGACGAACATGCCGATGACCATGCCGATGTAGTCATTGATGAAAGTGTAGGGGTCGTAGATCGTCAGGTTGTTCGGCACCGAACCGATGGCGAAGAACACCAGCAGGCCCAGGCCGTAACCGGCATAGGCCGGGCGCGAAGCGAGGAACGCCCCAAGCACGAACACCGGCGCCAGCACCATGCACAGCAGCGCAAAACCGTCGATCCAGGGAAACACGAAGAACGTCTCGAAGAACCCGACGAAGGCGCCGATCGCCGTGCCACAGGCCATCTGGAACGACATGCGCTTGGGGTTCGGCGAGGCCGCCGACAGGCCCACGGTGACCGTGGCGATCAGGGTCATCATGGCGCCGCTGGGCCAGTCGCTGAGCAGCCAGTAGCTGCCCAGCAACAGCAGCACCGCCGAGGCGCGCACGCCAGCGGCCAGCGATACCAGCCAACTGGTCTGGGCCACGTAGGGCTCGTCCCACTGCTCGCGTTCGTGCTTGTGCACGGCCAGCGAGGCATGGGTCTCGGCATAGCTGTACATCTCGTCGACGAAGCGATAGAGCAGCTCGAAGGCGGTGTGGAAATCGAGCAGATCGGACTCGCTCGGGTTGGTCTGCAGGTACTCGGCGCGCAGGCCGCGCACCTGGGCCTGCAGGCCTTCCTTGTAGGTGCCCAGTTCCAAGGCCAGGCGCAGCGCGTCGGCATCGGTCAACGCCCGGCCTACATAGGGCTGCAGCAACTCGGCCAGGGTACCCAGGCCAGGCTCGATGGCGCTGACGATTTGCAGCGGGCCACGGGCGCGCAGGCGCTCGAGCAACCGGTGCAGGGCGTTGAAGCGCGTGGTGATGGCCATGAACTCGCTGTTCATCCGCACCAGGCGGCCGGAGCGTCGGCGCATGTGCGGATCTTCAAAGGCGGTGACGTTGCGCAGGCTCTCCAGGCCCACCGCCTCGGCGACAAAGCGCACGTTGCTGGTCTCGAAGCGGTCGCGCTGGCTGTCGCCGCGCAGCGCCTCGACCACCACCCCGGCGAACACGCCGAAGCGCTGGTACAGGGCGTTGCGCATGGCGGCACTGGCCGACTGCGGCAGGATCGCGGCGCTGACGAAGGTCGAGACGAGAATCCCCAGGGCGATCTCCAACACCCGCCACACCGCCGCCATGAACGCCTGGTCAGGGTGCTGCAACACCGGCAGGCCGATCATCGCCGCCGTGTAACCGGCCAGCACGAAGCCATAGGCGCGGAAGGTGCGGTAGCGCATGGCCCCCGCCGAGCACAGGCCGACCCACAACGCCAGGCTGGGCAGGAACAGCTCGGTGTTCTGCGGGAAGATCGCCATCAGCGCGACCATCATCGCCGAGCCGGCCAGGGTGCCGAGTACCCGGTAGAAGCTCTTGGCGAACACATGGCCGCTCTGCGGCTGCATGACGATGAACACAGTGATCATCGCCGTGCGCGGCTGCGGCAGCTCCAGGCGCATGGCCAGCCACAGGGTGATGAACGCGGCGGCCAGCACCTTGAAGATGTAGACCCAGGTGACCCCGTCGGTGCGCGCCCAGGCGAAGAAACCCCGGCGCCATTCCAGGCTCCGCAGCCAGCGCAGGGGCAAGCTCGATGCGCTCATTCGGCGTGGTCCGGCTGATCGAAGATGGCCAGGGTGGCCGGGGTTTTCGGTGCGGCCTGACGCTGCTCATCCGGCACGTCCTTGCCCGCCTCCAGGCCGCCGCCCAGGGCGGTGACCAGCTCGGCGTGGGCGGCCAGGCGCGCGGCCTGCACCTGCTGCTGCACCTGTTGCTGACGGAACAGCAGGGTCTGGGCGTTGAGCACGTTGAGGTAATCGGTCAGGCCACGCTGGAAGGCGACGGTGGCGATGTCGTAGGTCTTCTGCGCCGCGGCTACCGACTCGGCGGCGAAGTGCGCCTGCTCCTTCATCGACTCGCGGCGGATCAGCTGGTCGGAGATGTTCTTCAACGCGCCGATCACCGTCTGGTTGTAGCGCGCCACGGCCACGTCATAACCCGCCGAGGCCACGCCCAATTGCGAGCGCAGCCGGCCGCCGTCGAAGATCGGCAGGCTGATGGCCGGCCCCACGTTGTAGTTGAACTTGCGCCCGGTGAGGAACTCCAGCGGGCCGCCGCCAGTGGCCATGAAGCCAAGGCCGCCGACCAGGTCGACGTTGGGGAAGAAGCCGGCGTGGGCCACGTCAATGCCACGGGCCTGGGCCGCCACCTGCCAGCGGCTGGCGACCACGTCGGGACGCTGGCCGACCAGTTCGGCGGGCAGGTTCGACGGCAGTTTCAGCGGCGCGCCAAGGGTCAGAGTCGGGCGTTGCAGCTTGGCACCCTCCCCCGGCCCCTTGCCGGCCAGGGCGGCCAGCTGGTTGCGGGTCAGGGCGATCTCCTCGTTGAGGCTGTCGATCTGGCGGTGGGTTTCCGGCAACGGCGCTTCGGCCTGGCTGACCTCGAAATGGGTGCCGATGCCGCCGTCGAGGCGACGCTTGGCCAGGGCGACGATCTGCTCCTGCTGCGCAAGTTCGGCCTGGACGATATCGCGCCGGGCGTAATGCAGGCTGAGCTGGATATAGGCGCGCACCACGTTGTTCTCAAGCTCCAGTTGAGCCTGGCGTGCCTCGGCGACGCTCATGTGTGCCTGGTCCACGGCCTGCTCGCTGGCATTGCGCTCGCGGCCCCACAGGTCCAGGGCGTAGCTGAAGCCGATGGCGGCGTTGTTGTCCCAGGTGTTGGCGCCGGACAGCGCGCCCGGGCCGTAGAACTGATCCTCGGGCCAGTTGTGGCGCTTGAGCGTGGCGTTGCCATTGGCCTGCAGTTTTTCCGCCGACTCGACCACGCCGGCCATCGCCTTGGCTTCCCGCACCCGCGCGGCGGCCATGGCCATGCTCGGGCTGCCGGCCAGCGCCTGGGCGATCCAGGCGTCGAGCTGTGGGTCGCCATAGTCGCGCCACCATTGCTGGGCCGGCCAGTGGGCGTCGCGCGCGGCCTCGCGGATCGCGGCGTCGGTGGTCAGTTGGTTGGCTTGGAGGGTATTGCTTTGCGGGGCGGTGCCCCAGGTTCCGATACAGCCGCTCAAGGTGAGACAAAGGGCACAGGCACTGAACGCATGGAGCGCTCTGATGTGGCGACGCGGCACAGCTGCGATTTCCCGAGGAAGAGGTGAAGGGGCCGGGCAATTCTAGGGGCGGGTTTCATTGGCGATAAGCGCAGATTCCTGCGAATCTTTGTTACCAAAACAGCGATAATCCGGCTTTAGTCGGAAGCGAAATTCCGCAACTTCATGTCACAATTTTGTCCTCTAAACCGAGAGTGACCCATGGACACCCTGCAAAACATGCGTGCTTTCAGTTGCGTGGCCCAGCTCGGTAGCTTCACCGCTGCCGCGGCGCAACTGGATACGACCACCGCGAACGTGTCGCGGGCGGTCTCCAACCTGGAAGCCCATCTGCAAACCCGCCTGCTCAACCGCACCACCCGGCGCATCGCGCTGACCGAGGCTGGCAAGCGCTACCTGATGCGCTGCGAACAGATTCTTACCTACGTGGAAGAAGCCGAGGCCGAGGCCAGCGACGCCCACGCTCGCCCTGCCGGGCAACTGAAGGTGCATTCGATGACCGGCGTCGGCCAGCACTTCGTGGTCGATGCCATCGCCCGCTACCGCGAGTCGCACCCGGACGTCACCTTCGACCTGACCATGGCCAACCGCGTGCCCGACCTGCTGGACGAGGGCTACGACGTGTCCATCGTGCTGGCCAGCGAGCTGCCGGACTCGGGCTTCGTCTCGCAGCGCCTGGGCATCACCTACAGCATCGTCTGCGCCTCGCCCGAGTACGTGGCCCGCCACGGCAGCGCGCACAAGCCGGCCGACCTGCTCAAGCATGCCTGCCTGCGCATGGTCAGCCCGGTGATCCCGCTGGAGAAGTGGCTGTTCGACGGGCCGGAAGGCCAGGAGATGGTCAACATCACCACCTCGCCGTTCCAGGTCAACTCGGCGGACGCGATGAAGACCGCGATCCGCAGCGGCATGGGCGTGGGCGTGCTACCGATCTACTCGGCCATCGACGGCCTGCGCGATGGCAGCCTGGTGCGGATCATGCCGGAATACCGCCTGCAGGAACTGAACCTGTACGCGATCTACCCGTCGCGCCAGTACCTGGATGCCAAGATCAAGACCTGGGTCGAGTACCTGCGCAATTCGCTGCCGGAGATCCTTGCCGCCCATGAGGCCGACCTGAAGACCCATGAGCTGCTGATCGCCAACTAAAAAAAAGCGGCTGCATTGGGGGTGGAGACAATGGTAGGTTGCTAACCATTGATTCCAGCGTCTGGCAGACAGGACCATGGGAGGGCTTCGCCCTCCATCGCGACACAAGGCCGCTCCTACAGGATCACGCGGTTCCTGTAGGAGCGGCCTTGCGTCGCGAAAGGGCCGCACAGCGGCCCCGCTCTTCTGCCCGATTCCACCTCACGCCTTGCAGAGAAGCAGTCCGATGAAAAAGACCGTCCTGGCCTTCAGCCGCATTACCCCGGCCATGGCCGAGCGCCTGCAACAAGACTTCAACGTGATCGTGCCGAATCCGAAACTCGGCGACATCAGTGCCCAGTTCAACGAAGCCCTGCCCGAGGCACACGGCCTGATCGGCGTCGGTCGCAAGCTCGGCCGCGCGCAGCTCGAAGGCGCGGGCAAGCTGGAGGTGGTGTCCAGCGTCTCGGTCGGCTACGACAACTACGACCTGGACTACTTCAACGAGCGCGGTATCGCCCTGACCAACACCCCCGACGTGCTCACCGAAAGCACCGCCGACCTGGGCTTCGCCCTGATCATGGGCTGTGCCCGGCGCACCGCCGAACTGGACGCCTGGACCAAGGCCGGCCACTGGCAGGCTACCGTGGGGCCGGCGCAGTTCGGCTGTGATGTGCACGGCAAGACACTGGGTATCGTCGGCATGGGCAACATCGGCGCGGCCATCGCCCGCCGTGGCCGCTTCGGTTTCAACATGCAGGTGCTGTACACCGGCAACAGCCGCAAGACCGCGCTGGAACAGGAACTGGGCGCGCAGTTCCGCAGCCTGGAGGCACTGCTGGGCGAAGCCGATTTCGTCTGCCTGGTGGTACCGCTGTCCGAGGCCACCCGCAAGCTGATCGGCGCCCGCGAGCTGCAACTGATGAAGCCCAACGCGTTCCTGATCAATATTGCCCGCGGACCTGTAGTGGACGAGGCGGCGCTGGTCGAGGCCCTGCAGAACGGCACGATCCGCGGTGCCGGGCTCGATGTGTACGAGAAGGAACCGCTAGGCGACTCGCCGCTGTTCAAGCTGCCCAACGCCCTGACCCTGCCGCACATCGGCTCAGCCACCGCCGAGACCCGTGAGGCCATGGCCAACCGGGCGCTGGACAACCTGCGGGCGGCGCTGCTGGGCGAGCGGCCGCGGGACCTGGTGAATCCCCAGGTGTGGAAGGGCTGATACGTTCAGCCCAACGTACCGGCCCTGTCGCGGGGCTCCGCGACAGGGCCGTGGTTACTTGACGGCCAGCATCCCTTCGACTGGCTTGGACTTCGGTTTACGAAACACCAGCACATTCCCCGCCATCACCGCCACCAGCCCGAGCAACGCCGGCGCCGTCCATTGGTAGCCCTCGGCGAATGCCGACACATTCAACGCCACCAGCGGGAACAGTACGGTGCAATAGGCTGCCCGCTCCGGCCCCATGCGTCCGACCAGGGTCAGGTAGGCGGTGAAGGCGATCACCGAACCCGGGATCACCAGGTACAGCAGCGAGCCGATGTAGCGGGCGTTCCATTCCATATCGAAGGGAATGCCCTTGACCAGGCAGTACGCCGCCAGCATCGAGGCGCCATAGAGCATACCCCAGGCATTGGTGGTCATGGGCTTGAGCCCGGCCTTCTGCTGCACGCTGGAGAGCATGTTGCCGGCCGAGAAGCACAGTGTGCCGAGCAGGCCTAGCCCCAGGCCATACAAGGTCTCGCGGCTGGCAGCGTGGTGCGAGAGCTCCGGCCAGAACAGCAGGCCCAGGCCGAGCAGGCCCAGGGCTCCGCCACCGAGCACATTGGCGGCGATCTTCTGGCCGAAGAAGATCCGCGCGTTGATGGCGTTCCACAACGTGGCGGTAGAGAACACCACGGCGATCAGGCCGGTGGCGACCCACTGGCTGGCAGTTAGGAAGCACATGAAGTTGACGCAGAACAGGCACAAGCCCTGGGCCAGGCACACCAGGTGACCACGCCGGTTCATCGGTTGCAGGCGGCGGGTGAGCAGCAGGAAGGCGAACAGGATCAGCCCGGCCAGGGCGAAGCGGTAGACGATCGACACCGGGATGGCGACCTCGCCCAACTGCAGTTTCAAGGCGATCCAGGTGGTGCCCCAGATCAGGACGGTGAGCAGGTAGAGCGACAGGTTCATGATGGACTCCCTCGACAGGTATCAGGCCTATCGCGGGGCTAGCCCGCTCCCACAGGGCGCATGCGACCTCGGTGGGAGCGGGCTTGCCCCGCGATGAAAACCCCATAAGCCCAGTTTCTTGCGCCATTGCTGTTCGGCGCTTGCATAAACTTGCGCTTTTCCTCCCCTGCTAGCTGCCATCCCGACGCCAGCGCAGTACGATGGACAGCAGAGGAACCGCCCATGCCCCCACTCGATCACCTGCAGGTCTTCAACGTCCTGAACGCCTCGCCCCACGCCCGGCTGGAGCTGAGCGCGCACCTGGGCGACGGGCTGGCGGCGGCCTTGTGGAGCAACCGCGACGATGCCCGCGACTACCAGGCGCCCAGCCACCACACGCTGTCGTGCTACATCGCCGACGGCACCGGCACCTTCCGCCGCCAGCGCCCTGGCGATCGCGGCGCGCCGGACAAGCTGTGCGTGATGCCCGCCGGCCATGAGTCGAACTGGATAATCAACGGCTCGATCCGCCTGGCCCACCTGTACATCAGCGAGGAACAGTTCGCCCTCGGCTGCACCCGCCTGCTGGACCGCGAGCCGCGGGAGATGCAACTGCGCGAGGCGACCTTCCTCGACGACCCGCAGCAGGCCCGGCGCTTTCGCGAGCTGATCGGCCTGGACTGGTCCGAGCCCGGCGAACGCCTGCTGGCCAGCAGCCTGGCCCACGACATCATCGACCACGCCGTGCTCAACCAGGTCGGCCTGCGCCAGGGGCTGAAACTCAAGGGCGGGCTGGCACCGCACCAGCGCCGGCAACTGGCGGACTATATCGAGGCCAACCTCGAACAGCCGCTGACGCTGGGTGAGCTGGCGCTGCGCTGCAACCTGTCCGAATACCACTTCGCGCGGATGTTCCGGGCAAGCTTCGGTCTGCCGCCGCATCAGTACCTGCTGGCCCGACGCCTGTACCGTGCCTGCCAGTTGCTGCGAGAGGGTACGCAACCCTTGGGTGAAGTGGCGCTGCTGTGCGGCTTCGCCAGTGCCAGCCATTTCAGCAATCGATTCAGGCAGGCACTTGGGGCGACGCCAGGTGCCTATCGCCAGGCCTTGCGCGGATGAGCACGATCAGCTGAGCACAGCGTCCCACAGTGCCTTGCGATCAAAGTAAGTCATCGCTCGCCTGATCTTGTTGCCTTTCATCTCGAGAAGGTCGACCCCGGGCACCGCGATCTTCTTGTTTTCCGAACCGGCAATGACCCCGCTACCCGTCACGTGCATCACCCACTCCCAGGTAAAACGTTGACCGTCACCGTAGATACCCAGCGTGTCGAACGTCATGTCAGGAAAGTTTCGCCAGGACACATTGCGCAGGAACGCGGGCAGTGACTTGCGATCGAGCATTGGGTGGGGCGAGTCGACATAAATACCCTTGCGCGAAAAAGCGCTTGCCAGGAGCTCGGCATCGCGCCGCGTCCAGCCCTTCACATAACGACTGATCGCCTTGGGGCATGGGTTTGGCTTCTTCATGTAGTTGGCCTCCTGAGCATCCGTGGTTGCCATCTTCGAATCGGCCCAGGCAGGCGTCTACTGGTAAAAATGACAGTCCTGACGTTCAGAACTCGAAGGTACTCGACAGACTTACCTGCCGCGCATCCCCCACCGCAACGAAGTACCGATTCACCGCCGAGCTGTAATACACCTTGTCGAACAGGTTCTTCACGTTCAACTGCAACCGCACCTTGTGCTCGTCCCATTTTGTTTCGTAGCTGGCAAAGGCATCCGCCACGGTATAAGCCGGCAGGTCGAAGTCATTGGTGGCGTTCCCCGCACGCTCCCCCACATAGCGCGCACCGGCCCCAAGTCTCAGGCGATCACCGCCGAACAGGCTGCCATAGTCATACACCGCCGACAGCGAACCACTGTGCCGGGCGACGTTCTGCAGTCGATTGCCCTTGAGCTGCGGATCCTTGGTCACCTCGGCGTCGATGAAGGCGTAGGCGCCGATCAAGCTCCAGCGCTCGCTGAGCTGGCCGGTCAGGTCCAGCTCGACGCCCCGTGAGCGCACTTCGCCTGCGTTGCTGTAGAGAATGGTGCCCGGCTGGGTGTCACCATCAGCCACCAGCACGTTGCGCTTGGTGATGTCGAACAACGCCAGAGTACCGGTCAACGCCCCCGGCACATCGAGCTTGGCCCCCAGTTCCCACGACTTGCCCTCCTCCGGCGCTATACCTGAGTCCAGGGTCAGGGTGCGACCACCGCCGAGGCTCAGCGGGGCGATGGTCGAATTGGGCTTGAACGACTCGCTGTAGCTGCCATAGAACGACAGCTGGTCATCAACCTTGTACACCACGCCGGCATGGGGCACCCAGGTCTGGTCGCTGGTGTCGGTGTTGACGTTGAACGGCCGGCCGCGACCGGCGTACTGGTCGTACTGCTGGAAGCGCCCGCCGGCGACCAGAATCCAGTGCTCGTCCAGGTGCCAGGCGTCCTGCAGGAACAGCGAGTCGGTGCGCAGCTTGTCGGTCTGGTCGCTGTCGCTGGCGCGCACGTTGGTGCCTTGCACTTCGCGGCCATAGACCGGATTCAGGTAGCTGAAGCTCGAGCGGCTGGTCTGGCGGATCAGGTCGGCGCGGTAGACCTTGCGGTCCTCGTGATCGACACCGACCACCAGGTCGTGACGCATGCCCGCCAGCTCGACGCTGCCGTTGAGGCTGAGGGTGGCGAACTGATCACGGCTCAGGGCGCCCTGGGTGCCGTCGATGCTGCGCGACAGCGTGCCCTTGCTTTCATCCACGCCGGTCACGCGGACCTGGCTGGCGTCGTAGGTCTCGCGGTTAAAGCTGTAGCCGAAGTGCAGCTTCCAGTCGTCGTCCAGGCGATGATCGACCTCCAGGCGGTACAGGTCGGAGCGGCCCTCCATGTCGTTGAACGGCTCGTCGAGGCGGCGGGTGGCGGGAATGTTCAACGGGTGGCCGTCGCTGCCGAAGGCGGTGCCGCGGTCGAACGGGTAGAGAAACTCGCGGTGCTCATAGGCCAGCACCACCTGGGTGTCCTCGCCGTACCAGGCCAGCGACGGGGCCACCAGCGACTCGCGGTGCACGCCGTAGTTGCGCCAGTAGTCTTCGTCCTCGTGATCGACGATCAGGCGGTAGGCCAGGTTGCTGTCACCCAGCGCCCCGGTGCTGTCCAGGCCGCCGCCGCTGCCGTTCTTGCCGCTGCCATAGGTCGAGCCACGCAGGGTCAGGGCGTTGTACTGCTGCAGCTGCGGGCGCTTGCTGACCACATTGATCACTCCGCCCGGGTCCTGGATGCCATACAGCAGCGAGGCCGGCCCCTTGAGCACCTCGACCCGCTCGGTGCTGGCGTTGAGGGCGCGGCCCTGCACGATCGGCATGCCGTCGCGCATGATCGAGCCATCGCGGTTGTCGCCGAAGCCGCGCTTCATCACGGTGTCGGCGGTGCCACCGAAATTGTTGCCCTGGGTGATGCCACTGACGTTGTACAGCGCATCATCCAGGTTGCGCGGCGCCTGATCGCGGATCACCTGGGCCGGGACCACGTTGACGGCCTGGGGGATGTCCAGCGTCGCGCCTTGGCCGCGCATGATCGTGGCGCTGGCCGGCGGCTGGTAGCTGTAGTCGTCCAGTTGCGAGTTGATGGTGGTGGCCTGCAGGGTCAGCGCGCCGGAGCTGTCGACCGGCTCCAGGGTCAGGGTGCGGGCGTCGAGGCGGCGCCAGGCCAGGCCCGAGTTGCCGAGCAACTGCTGCAGCGCCTGGTCGGCGTCGAAGGTGCCGTTGAGTGCCGGGGCCTGCACATCCGGCAGGGCCAGGGTGTAGACCACGCTCTGCCCGGTGGCGCGGCTGAAGGCGTTGAGTGCCTGGGCCAGCGGCTGGCTTGGCTGGGCGAAGCTGTAGACCTGGCTCTGCTGCGCGGCCAGGGCCTGGGGCACGATGGCGATAGCGGGCAGGGAGCAGAGGCCGAACCAGAGCGGGACGCAACGCGGGGTGAACTTCATGGACGCGGACCTGTGAGAGGGATGAACGTTTGCGAATGAATCGCACTTCCACTCACTACACGGATGCCGTGGGGGGATACCTCATCACCTGATCGAAAAAATTTTGCGTTACCGACGCTATCGCGGGGCGAGCCCGCGATGGCGTCGGAACAGGTCAACGCAAGACGGTCAGCCGACCCAGCACCGTCTGCCGTGAGAAGCCCATCACCTTGCCCAGCGAATCCAGTGCGGCGAGCGGCTGCGCCACTGGAAAACTACCACTGACCCTACGCTGCCCCAGCTCCCCGTCGAGCAACAAGATCCGCCCGGGATAGTAACGCCCAAGGTCCTCGATCACCTGCGCCAACGGCACCTGGTAATAGTTCAGCCAGCCCTGGCGCCAGGCCAATCGGCTGTCGCTGTCCACCGCCTCGATCCCACCGGCCACGCCGCCGGCATAGGCCAGTTGCTGATTGGCCGTCAGCTCGCGGGCAACCTGTCCTTCGGCCGCCGCCACCGCCACCCGCCCGCTGCGCACGGTGACCTGGGCACCCTCGCCCTGCTCGCGCACCTCGAACTGGGTTCCCAGCACCCGCACCTCCCCGCCTTGGGCATCCACCAGGAATGGCTCGCCAGTATGGGTCACCTCGAAGAACGCGGCGCCGCGCAGCAAGCGCACGCGCCGCTCGCCCTGGGCGAAATCCACCGCCACGGCCGTGCCGGCATCCAGGGTGAGGCGCGAACGGTCGGCCAGGGTCACCTGGCGCACTTGCGCGCCGCTGGAGTAGTCGGCACGCAGGTCCTGCAGCCAGAACTGCGGCTGCCAGCCCGCCGCGTAGCCGAGCGCCAGCACAAGGCTTGCCGCCACCGCCAGGCCGCGCCAAGGCCGCTTGCGCGCGGGCCGGCGCATGGCGTCGAGGTACTGTTGCAGACTCGTTTGCTCCTCGGCCGCCAGCCGCGCCGCCGGCGCCTCGCTCAAGCGCCACAGCGCCTGGGCCTCGGCGTAGGCCTGGCGATGGGCCGGGCTCTCCAGCAGCCAGCGCTTGAACGCCGCGCCCTCGGCCTGCGCCGGCTGCTGCTGGATGCGCCCGAGCCAGCGCAGGGCGGCCTGGGACTGTGCGGCAGTGATCGGCTGTTCAAGACTCATCGACGGGCGCTCCCTGGCCGGCGCAGTGGGGACGCGGGTTCGGCGACGCTCGCCTTGCACGCTTCGAGGGCGCGCATCATATGCTTTTCCACCGCGCTCTGGGACAACTGCATGGCCTTGGCGATCTCGCCGTAGGTACAGCCATGGATGCGGTTGAGCAGGAAGATCTGCCGGGTGCGTTCGGGCAACGCCCGCAGGGCCGCCTCGATACGCTGCAGGTCGTGGTCGACCTCCAGGGCCTGCTCGGGGAGCTGGCTGCCCTGCGGCTCGTCGAGGTCGTGCAGGCCTTCGGCGGCGCGGTCGCGGCTGCCTTCGCTGCGCAGGTAATCGATGGCCAGGTTGCTGGCGCTGCGCAGCAGGTAGGTGTCGAGTGCCTCGACCTTCACCTCGGGGCGCCGCCAGAAACGCAGGAACAGGTCCTGGACCAGGTCCGACGCCGTGGCGCGGCAGCCGACGCGCCGGCTGACCAGCGCTTCCATGCGCGCGCGCTGGGCCAGGAACACCTGGAGAAAACGCGCCCGACCGCCGCCGGCTTCGGAGTCGCTCAAGGACCTAGACCGCCTGCACGGCCAACAGCGGCCCGAGCACCAGACTGGCGAACGCCGCCCCGAGCAGCAGGCGCGGCTGGTAAGGCAGGCCGAACACCCACAGGGTCACGCCGGCCATCAGCACGGCGATCCACTCCACCAGGCCCAGGGCCCAGCCGCGCCCGAGCACGGCGAAGATCAACGACAGCAACAGCAAGGCCCAGCCCGCGAGCTTCAAGGCTCGCAGTTGCCGGCCCGTGGGTTTGCGCCCGAGCAGGTCGTTGAAGTGTTTTTCCATGGCCAGGCACAGGCCGGCGAAACCGGCGAAGCCCATCAGCGCGACCCCCAGCATCAGCTCGCCTCCACGGTCGTGGCGGTACGTCGCGCACGCTTGGCGACCGGCTTGGGCGCACGCAGCATCTTGCCGGCAGCCCAGGCCAGGAACACGCCGGTGGCCAGGGCCGTCAGGTCGAAACCGGCCATCGCCCAGTCACCCGCGGCGATGGAGTGATCCAACCCCTTGTCAGTGGTCAACGCGTTGAGCAGCGGTAGCAAGGCGAACGCCAGCGCTCCCAACGTCAGTTGTTCGCCCCAGGCACGGCGCCCGCTGCGCAATATGGCGTGGAGCAAAGACGCGCCCCAGGCCAGGAAGAAAGCATTGATCTCCCAATCGGACCGGCCGTCCAGCGTCGTTGGTAGCAACCGATTGGCCCAGAAGAACGCCGCCACGCCCAGCAACAGGCCGCTCATGCTGGCGATGTTCAGCACTTCGACCAGGCGCAGCTCGCCGGGCATGCGCTCGCTCTTGGCATGCTTGAGCTGGCGCTTGCCCAGCCACATCACCAGGCCCGTGCCGATCACCGCCGTGCCGGCCAAGCCGAAGGCGAAGTACAACCAGCGCAGCCAGCGCCCGGCGAAGTTGCCCATGTGCAGGCCGACAAAGGTAAAGGAGGTGGTCATCGCCACGCTTTCCGGCGCGCCGCGTCGCAGCAGCTCGCCACTGACGCCATCGAAGGTCCAGGTGGCGCTGCGCTGGTAGGCGACGCTGTCGGCCGAGGCGCGGGTGAAGGTGACCCGGGCGTTGCGGTCGCCTGGGTTGTGCACCTGGATGTAGCCCATGCGCGCGCCCGGCGCCTGTTCCTGGACCTTGGCGTACAGTTCGGTCAACGGCGCCAGCGGCGCGGCCTGGGCCACCGCCTCGGGCACCTCGTCGCGGCCGAACACATCGTTGAAGTAGCCACTGCTGTCGCCATAGCTGGCCAGGATACTGGCCGGCATGACCATGTACATGAAGATCACCAGGCTGCTATAGCTGATCATCAGGTGGAACGGCAGCACCAGCACGCCGATGGCGTTGTGGCCATCGAGCCAGGAACGCTGGCCCTTGCCCGGGCGGAAGGTGAAGAACTCCTTGAAGATCTTCTTGTGGGTGATGATCCCGGTGACCAGCCCCAGCAGCATGATGAAGGCGCAGAAGGTCGACAGCCAGCGGCCCCAGGGGTGGGGCATCTGCAGCTGGAAGTGGAAGCGGTAGAAGAACTCGCCGCCACGGCTGTCACGGGCCTCGACCGCCTCGCCGGTGCGGGCGTCGAGTTCCTTGTCGGTGAAACCCCGGCGCCCACCGCCGTTCGGGTCGCGCCAGCTGACACTCAGCGCCGCCTCGCGCTCGCTGGGCAGGCGGACGAACCAGGTGCTGGCGTGACCGGCATGGGTTTCCAGGTAACGCTGGGCCAGGCCGAGGCTGCGTACCGGGTCGAGCGGATGGCTCTGCACCTCGGGCTGGGTCCAGTGGCTGATCTCCTCCTTGAAGTACGACAGCGTTCCGGTAAGGAAGATGGCGAACAGCAGCCAGCCGAAGATCAGGCCGGTCCAGGTGTGCAGCCAGGCCATGGCCTGGCGGAAGCCTTCTTTCATGGCAGGTTCATCCAGTAGGCCAGCACGTTGATCAGCCCCAGGGCCAGGCTTGGCAGCAGCACGCCCAGCCAGGCGCACCAGGCGCTGCGGCAGGCAAAGCACCCGATGAAGGCGATCAGGTAGAAGACGAACGACAGCATCATCCCGGTCATCGTCGCGTCGGCCTGGGTCATCGGCGCAAGCAGGGTGATGCAGACACTGGCCATCGACGCCAGCAGGTAGCCACCCAGCAGCGCGGCCAGGCTGCGTGAGGTCACGGCCAGGCGGTAGCTCAGGGGAAGGCCGGCGGCTTTGCTCTTCATGGCGAGGGTCCGGGGATTGGGAATGCAATACTAATGATTTCAATTCTCATAAGCAAAGCATGCAGGCACCAGCGGTACGCATGCCTTGCGGCGGCAGCGATTGCCGAACACCGGCGGCATGAATACAATGCGAACAATTCTTACTTCCAGTTGCGCCTTCTGGCGCCGGAGTCGTATCGGTGTCCAGTGCCCTCTCTTCCACCGTCGAAGGTCTCTACCACGCCCATCACAGTTGGCTGACCGGCTGGCTGCGACGACGCCTGGGCTGCCCGCAGAGCGCCGCCGACCTGGCCCAGGACACCTACCTGCGCCTGCTCCAGGCCCGCGAGGCGCCGCAGCTGATCGAGCCCCGTGCCTTCCTCACCACCGTGGCCAAGCGCGTGCTGTGCAACCACTTCCGCCGCCAGGAACTGGAACGCGCCTACCTCCAGGCCCTGGCCCAGCAGCCCGAGCAGGTGGCGCCCAGCGAGGAAGACAAAGCCCTCATCCTGGACACGCTGCTCGAGCTCGACCGCCTGCTCGATAGCCTGCCGCCGCTGGTCAAACGCGCCTTCCTGCTGGCCCAGGTCGATGGCCTGAGCCAGGGCGAGATCGCCCGCGAGCTGGGCATTTCCCTGGCGACGGTCAAGCGCTACCTGCACAAGGCAGCCCTGCGCTGCTACTTCGCCCTGTGAACGCAGTCTTTTCCTCGCAGATCGCCGAACAGGCGGTGCATTGGCTGATCGAGTCGCAGAGCGAAGGTTTCGACCAGCACCACGCCCTGGAGCGCTGGCTGCAGGCCGACAGCGAACACCAACGGGCCTGGGCCCATATCCAGCAGGTCAACCAGCGCCTGCGCGGCGTCGCCGCCCCGGTGGTCCACGCCACCCTGCAGGCACCGCCCTCACCGGCCCGGCGCCGCGCCCTCAAGGCGCTGCTGCTGGCGGGGCTGGCCAGCGCCGCCGGATTGGGCCTGCAACAACACAATCCCTTGCCTGGGTTGATGGCCGACTACCGCAGCCCGGTCGGCCAGCGCCGCCGCCTGGCCCTCGACGACGGCAGCCTGTTGCACCTGAACACCCGCAGCGCTGCCGACGTGCGCTTCGACGGCCGGCAGCGCCTGGTGCGCTTGCAGGAAGGCGAACTGCTGCTCGACGTGATCAACGACCCACGGCCACTGCGCCTGGCCACGGCCCAGGGCGAGCTGCATCTGCACAGCGGACGCTTCGACGTCCGTCAGTTCGACGGTTTCAGCCTGGTATCGGTGTTCAGCGGCAGCGCCAGCGTGGCCGGCACACCGCTGCTGGCCGGGCACCAAGCGCGCTTGGTCAGTGGCGGCTGGCAGGCGGTTGCACCGCTGGACCCTAATCGGGCGGCCTGGGTGGAGGGCATGCTGGTGGTGTCGCAGATGCGCCTGGGTGACTTTCTCGCCGAGCTGTCGCGGTATCGACTCGGGCAGTTGGGATGCAGCGAGCGGGTGGCCGATCTACGGATTTCCGGATCGTATCCGCTGGCAGACAGTGAACGGATTCTGGAAATGCTGGAAGTGACGCTGCCGGTGAAGGTACGGCGGTTCACCCGGTACTGGGTGTCGCTCGAAGCCGCGTCAACTGGCTAAGAGGCTGGCCCGTTCCCGGGAGCACCCGTTTTTTCAACTCAGTTGAGCCATTTCCCGAACCTCGCGTGACAGAGAAGACAGAACCCCTTGTCACAGGACCTCCGTCACATGCCCCTGCGCCTGCGCCCCCTCGCCTACGCCCTGCTCCTCGCCACCCCGCTCGCCCTGGCCGGCGAGCACCGCGACTACCACATCGCCCCCGGCACACTGGAACAGGCCCTGAACCAGTTCGGTCGCGAAAGCGGCGCGCTGATCTCGTTCAGCCCGGGCCTGACCCAGGGCCTGAGCAGCCCCGGCCTGGAGGGCCAATACGAGGTCGGCCAGGGGCTCGATGCCCTGCTGCGCGGCAGCGGCCTGCAGGCGCGCCAGGAGACCGACAACGCCTACAGCCTGCAACCGCTGCCGGCCACGGGCGGCAACGCCGCGGTCGAGCTGGGCGCATCCACCGTGGTCGGCGACTGGCTGGCCGAGGCCCGCCAGGACAACGTCTTCGAACACCCCGGCGCCCGCGACGTGGTGCGCCGCGAGGCATTCGAACGCAGCGGCGCCAGCAGCGCCCGCGAAGTGCTCAACCGCATCCCCGGCGTCAACGCCCCGGAAAACAACGGCACCGGCAGCCACGACCTGGCACTGAACTTCGGCATCCGTGGCTTGAACCCGCGCCTGGCCTCGCGCTCCACCGTGCTGATGGACGGCATCCCGGTGCCCTTCGCCCCCTACGGCCAGCCGCAGCTGTCGCTGGCGCCGATCAGCCTGGGCAACATGGATGCCGTGGACGTGGTGCGCGGCGGCGGCGCGGTGCGCTACGGGCCGCAGAACGTCGGCGGCATCGTCAACTTCGTCACCCGTGCCATCCCCGAAGAAGCCACCTTCAAGGCGGCGATGCAGAACCAGATCAGCCCCTCGTCCAGCCAGGATGGCCTGAAGAACAGCGCCAACCTGTTGATCGGCGGCACCAATGCCAACGGCCTGGGCGGCGCCCTGCTCTACTCCGGCACCCGCGGCAGCGACTGGCGCGAACACAGCGACACGCAGATCGACGACCTGATGCTCAAGGGCAAGCTGCAACTGGACGAAGCCAACAGCCTGCATGCCATGGCCCAGTACTACGAGGGTGAAGCCGAAATGCCCGGCGGCCTGAGCACTGCCGACTTCGACGCCGACCCGTACCAGTCGACCCGCCTGAAGGACAGGTTCTGGGGCCGCCGCACCCTGTTCAACCTGGGCTACGACTACAAGCAGGACGACCGTCAGTTCAGCGTCAACAGCTTCTTCACCAAAACCCTGCGCAGCGGCTACCTCGACCAGGGCAGCTTCGTCTCGCTGTCGCCGCGCGAGTACTGGGTGCGTGGCATCGAGACCCGCTTCTCGCAGGGCGTGGCCCTGGGCGACAGCTGGCACGAACTGGGCATCGGCTACCGCTACGTCAACGAGGCCGGCCACGAACTGCGCTACCGCGAGCCGGTCAACGGCGCCCTGCCGACCACCGCCAGCCGCAACGACCGCGACACCCGCGGCAGCACTGAAGCCCATGCCATCTACCTGGACGACCGCATCGACATCGGCCGCTGGACCATCACCCCGGGCATCCGCTACGAGATGATCGACTCCGAACAGAGCAACAAGCTCAACGGCCAGCAGTACCAAGGCAGCTACAACACCGCCCTGCCGGCCCTGAACGTGATGTACCACCTCACCGACAACTGGAACCTCTACGCCAACACCGAAGGCTCGTTCGGCAGCGTGCAGTACAGCCAGATGCCCAACCGGGTCAGCAGCGGCGAGGTGAAACCGGAGAAGGCGCGCACCTGGGAAGTCGGCACCCGCTACGACAATGGCGACCTGCAGGCCGAGATCGGCGCCTTCCTGATCAACTTCGACAACCAGTACGAAAGCAACCAGACCAACGACTCGGTAATCGCCCGCGGCGAGACCCGCCACCAGGGCATCGAGACCAGCGTGCGCTACGCCCTCGACGGCTTGAGCCCGGTCTTGGCCGGTTTCGACGTGCACGCCGGCTACGCCTTCGTCGATGCCACCATCCGCGAAGATGGCCCGAACAAGGGCAACCAGGTACCGTTCTCGTCCCGTCACAAGGGCACGCTGGGGATCGGCTACACCGAAGGCCCATGGCAGTTGAATCTGGACAGCAGCTTCCAGAGCAGCCAGTACGCCGACAACGCCAACACTGGCAGCGAAAGCGCCGACGGCAGCACCGGGCGCATCCCCGGCTACATGCTGGTCAGCACCCGCGCCGGCTATGACTTCGGCCCGCAGCTTTCGAACCTGAAGGTGGCGGTGGGGGTGAAGAACCTGTTCAACCGCGAGTACTACACCCGCTCGTTCGACGACAACAACAAGGGCAAGTACGTGGGTGAGCCGCGAACGTTGTATGTGCAGACGTCGGTAGCGTTCTGACAGCGCGGGCCAGAGGGGTAGACGCCTTCCCTGTAGGAGATCGCCCAGCCTTTAGGGCTACGCTGTCGCGCAGGGAGCAGAGTTCCAGCGTGGGAGCGGCCTTGTGTCGCGAAAGGGCCGCAAAGCGGCCCCGGCGATTGTTGCATGAACACGGAAATCGGGGGCTGCTACGCAGCCCTTTCGCGACGCAAGGCCGCTCCTACAGGGGGAGCGTTTGGCCTGAAGGACGTGTGTCGGTGATAATCGGAAATCAGCCCAGCGCCTTCTCGATCGCCTGCACCACGGTCGGATCATCCGGCGCGGTACGCGGGGCGAAACGCGCCAATACACGGCCATCCTTGCCAACCAGGAACTTCTCGAAGTTCCAGGTGATATCGCCGGGGAACTCGGCCCCTTCACCCGCCAGCAGGCGGTACAGCGAATGACGCTGCGGCCCGTTGACCTCGAGCTTGGCGCCCAGCGGGAAGCTCACCCCATAGTTGAGGCTGCAGAACGCCTGGATCTCCTCCTCGCTGCCAGGTTCCTGGCCGGCGAACTGGTTGCACGGCAGACCCAGCACATTGAAGCCCTTGTCCCTGTAGTCCTGATAAAGGTTCTCCAGGGCCTTGTACTGCGGGGTCAACCCGCACTTGGAGGCGACATTGACCACCAGCACCACTTGGCCCTTGAACGGGGCCAGCGGCAGGTCCTCGCCGTTCAACGCCTTCAACGTCAGGTCGTGAAATGCACTCATGATGAAATCCCCTCTCAGGTTCCCGATTGCCGCTGGGGCGAATCCCGCCCACTAAAAAGGCGCGCGGCCAAACCGTCCACCCTCCTGAGGAGGGCAAGTCCGGCTTGCCCGAGCGCCTGGCGACTCTCTGAGCTTAGCGCAGAAAATCAGTGGTGATGGCCACCTTCACCGTGGATGTGGCGGTGAGCGATTTCTTCTTCGCTGGCCTCACGCACGTCGACAACCTTGACCTTGAAGTTCAGGCGCTGGCCAGCCAGCGGGTGGTTGCCGTCAACGGTGACGTCGTCGCCGTCGATGTCGCGGATGGTGACGATCTGCATCTGACCGTCCGGCGCCGAGGCGTGGAACTGCATGCCGACTTCCAGCTGGTCGACGCCTTCGAACATGCTGCGGTTCAGGGTGCTGACCAGTTCGGCCGAGTACTCGCCATAGGCGTCTTCCGGTTCGATGGCAACGGTCAGCTCGTCACCGGCCTGCTTGCCTTCCAGGGCTTTTTCCAGGCCCGGGATGATGTTGGCGGCACCGTGCAGGTAGACCAGCGGCGCACCACCGGCGGAGCTGTCGATGACCTCACCTGCGTCGTTGGTGAGGGTATAGTCGATGGAGACAGCCTTGTTGGCGGCGATCAGCATGGGGCAAGACCTTTTGCAAAAGAATGTAGAACGGACAAGTGTAACCAACGCATCGACCGATTGCGAACGCGACTCGGACCAAGGGCCGCCCATCAGTCGGATCACCGGCTTCCACCTCGACGAGGAGGACCACTGGGTGGTCGAGCTGTCCTGCGGCCACACCCAGCACCTGCGCCACCAGCCGCCGTGGCAGGCCCGGCCCTGGGTGCTCGATGCCGACGAGCGCGCCCGGCGCATCGGCCAGGTATTCGCCTGCGGCTGGTGCGCGCAGGGGGCGGTTAGCGATACCCTTGGCCGCTGAATTCCTTGCACCGCTTATTTCGAGAAGCACGCATGCAGACATTTTTCATTGCGCCGACCGACTTCGGCGTCGGCCTGACCTCCATCAGCCTGGGACTGGTGCGCACCCTGGAGCGCGCGGGGCTAAAGGTCGGCTTCTTCAAGCCGATCGCCCAGCCGCACCCCGGCGACACCGGGCCGGAGCGTTCCAGCGAACTGGTGGCCCGCACCCACGGCATCAAGCCGCCCACGCCCCTGAGCCTGGGGCATGTCGAGCGCATGCTCGGTGACGGCCAGCTCGACGAGCTGCTCGAGGAGATCATCCGCCTCTACCAGCAAGCCTGCGTCGGCAAGGACGTGGTGGTGGTCGAGGGCATGGTGCCGACCCGCCACGCCAGCTATGCCGCCCGGGTCAACCTGCACCTGGCCAAGAGCCTGGACGCCGAGGTGATCCTGGTGTCGGCACCGGAGAACGAGGTATTGAGCGAGCTGTCCGGTCGCGTCGAGCTGCAGGCCCAGCTGTTTGGCGGCCCGCGGGACCCGAAGGTGCTCGGTGTGATCCTCAACAAGGTGCGCACCGACGAAAGCATGGCCGACTTCGCCACGCGCCTGCGCGAGCATTCGCCGCTGCTGCGCGGCAACGACTTCCGCCTGCTCGGCTGCATCCCGTACCAGGCCGAGCTCAACGCCCCGCGAACCCGCGACGTGGCCGAGCTGCTCGGCGCCCAGGTACTCAACGCCGGCGACTACGACCAGCGGCGCATGAGCAAGATCATCATCTGCGCCCGCACCGTGGCCAACACCGTGCCACTGCTGACCTCCGGCACCCTGGTAGTGACCCCGGGCGACCGTGACGACATCATCCTCGCCGTGTGCATGGCCGCGATCAACGGCGTGCCCCTGGCCGGCCTGCTGCTGACCAGCGACAGCAAGCCCGACCCACGCATCCTCGAGCTGTGCCGCGGCGCCCTGCAGGCCGGCCTGCCGATCCTGTCGGTGAGCACCGGTTCCTACGACACCGCCAACCAGCTCAACTCGCTGAACCGCGAGATCCCGGTGGACGACCGCGAGCGCGCCGAGTTCATCACCGACTTCGTCGCCAGCCAGCTGGACGCGGCCTGGCTGCACCAGCGTTGCGGCACGCCACGGGAACTGCGCCTGTCACCGGCAGTGTTCCGCTACCAGTTGATCCAGCGCGCCCAGCAGGCCAACAAGCGCATCGTCCTGCCCGAGGGCGCCGAGCCCCTGCTGGTGCAGGCCGCCGCCCTGTGCCAGGCCCGTGGCATTGCCCGCTGCGTGCTGCTGGCCAAGCCCGAGGACGTGCAGGCCGTGGCCCGCGCCCAGGGCATCAGCCTGCCGCCGGACCTGGAGGTGCTCGACCCCGAGCTGATCCGTGGCCGCTATGTCGAACCGATGGTCGAGCTGCGCAAGAGCAAGAACCTCAACGCGCCGATGGCCGAGCAGCAGCTGGAAGACCCGGTGGTGATCGGCACCATGATGCTGGCCCTCGGCGAAGTGGACGGCCTGGTCTCCGGCCTGGTGCACTCAACGGCCAACACCATCCGCCCGGCCTTGCAGCTGATCAAGACGGCGCCGGGCAGCAGCCTGGTGTCGTCGGTGTTCTTCATGCTGTTCCCCGACCAGGTGCTGGTGTATGGCGACTGCGTGATGAACCCGCATCCCAGCGCCGCCGAGCTGGCCGAAATCGCCCGGCAGAGCGCCGAGTCCGCCGAATCGTTCGGCATCGCGCCACGGGTGGCGATGCTCAGCTATTCCAGCGATTCGGCGGCCAGCGACGAGGAGGTGGAAAAGGTACGCGAAGCCACGCGCCTGGCGCAGCAGGCCGAGCACGACCTGCTGATCGACGGGCCGTTGCAGTATGACGCCGCCGCCAACCCCGAGATCGCCCGGCAACTGGCGCCGTCGAGCCCGGTGGCCGGACGCGCCACGGTGTTCGTGTTCCCCGACCTGAACACCGGCAACACCACGCACAAGGCGGTGCAGCGCAGCGCCGACTGCGTCAGCCTCGGGCCGATGCTGCAAGGTCTGCGCAAGCCGGTCAACGACCTGCCCCGTGGGGCGCAGGTGGACGATATCGTGCATACCATCGCGTTGACGGCGATTCAGGCCAGTACCGAACGCTAGAAAGCATCGCGGGGCAAGTCGCATCGGCGCACCGCCGCTCCCACGCCATGAGTGGATGGCGTGGGAGCGGCGGTGCGCCGATGCGACTTGCCCCGCGATCGGTTGCAGCCAGGCGACTTATGGATACTGCTGCACAGTCCCCTGCTGGTCATACTGCTGACCCGGGATCGGCTTCAGGTTGACCTCGACGCGGCGGTTCTGCGCACGGCCATTGGCATCGGCGTTGCTGGCGATCGGCTGGTCCGGCCCCATGCCACGCACGCTGACCCGCGAGGAATCCACGCCCTGGGAGGTCAGGTAGGTGCTGACCGCCTGGGCACGACGCTGGGACAGGTCCATGTTGTGCTGGCGGCTGCCGGTGCTGTCGGTGAAGCCCACCACCTCGATGGTGTTCTGGTTGAACTGCTTGAACGAGTTGGCCAGGTTGTTCAGCGGCGAGTAGAAGCTTGGGGAAATGTTCGCCGAATCGGTGGCGAAGGTGATATTGCCCGGCATGATCAGCTTGATCTGGTCGCCCTGGCGCTGCACCTCGACGCCGGTGTTGGCCATCTTGGCGCGCAGCTCGGCTTCCTGCTTGTCGGCGTAGTAGCCGTAGCCGGCGGCGGCGGCGCCCACCGCGGCGGCGCCGATCAGCGCGCCTTTGCCACGGTTGTTGTGATCGATGGCGGCACCGGCAATGGCACCGGCCAGCGCGCCCAGGCCACCGTACTTGGCGGTCTTGCTCATCCCTGTGGAGCCCTGCGCCTGGCCCTGGTTGTCATACGGGTTGGGGCTGGCACAACCGGACATCAGGGCGGCGGCGGTAGCGACGATAATCAGACGACGCATGGTGAACATGGACAAGCTCCTACTGAAATTCAAAAGTGCAGCGGATCACCTACGGATCTATGCCAGCCTTGGATTGCAGCGCGGCGGAAAAATTCCATGAAACCTCAGGCGCGCACGAACGGATTCTCGCGCATCTCGTCGCCGAGGCGGGTGTCCGGGCCATGGCCGGTCACCACGATGGCCTCCTCATCCAGGCGGTACAGCCGTTCCTTGATGGAACGAACGATAGCCCGCTGATCGCCACCCCACAAATCGGTGCGCCCTACGCCACGACGGAACAGCGTATCGCCAGCGATCAGCAGCTTGTGCTCGGCGAACCAGAAACTCATCGAACCCGGCGTATGCCCTGGGGTGTGCAAGGCCACGCCGCAACCGCAGGCCAGCTCCTCGTCGTCGCTCAGCCAGCGATCCGGCGACGGCACCGGCGTGTAGGGCATGCCGAACATCTGGCACTGCATCTCCAGGTTTTCCCACAGCGGCTGGTCGGCCTTGTGCAAGTGCAGCGTGGCACCGGTCAGTTCCTTGAGCTTGCCCGAGGCGAGGAAATGGTCGAAGTGGGCATGGGTGTGGATGATGCTCACCAGGGTCAGGCCATGATGCTGCAGGCGGGCGAGGATCTTCTGCTCGTCCCCGCCCGGGTCGACGACGATGGCCTTTTTGCTGAGCGGGTCGCCGATCAGGGTGCAGTTGCACTGCAGCGGGCCGACGGGGAAGGTTTCGCGGATGAGGGTTGAAGGTAGAGCGTTCATTGTTGGCCTGGAGAAATCACGGATGTCCGACAAGACTATCGCCAGGCCTGCGGTATGCCAACTCGTGATCAAAGCCTCTGAAAGAGCTCACGAACGCGGCAGATCTCAAGGCAGGTACAACCGGAACAACCCGCCCCCCAGTGTCCCGCCATTGGCAATCTCGATCCGCCCGCATACCCCGTTGCGCTCGTGCAGCGCGGCAATTCGCGCGGCGAAGTACAGCCCCAGCCCGGTGCTGCCGCTCTGCGAGTCGATGCCCTGCACATAGTCGTGCTGGCGTTCGAGCATGCGCTGTGGATAACCGGCGCCGTCGTCGTTGACGCTGATCACCAGTTGCTCGCCCTCTTCCTCGATGCTGATCAGCAGGGCATGGCCGGCATAGCGGATGGCGTTGGTGAGCACATTGGCCACCACCGAGGCGACCAGTTCGCGGTCGAAGAAGCCCAGCGGGCTCTCGGTCTCGATGCGCCAGGTGGCAAGGATGTCGCGGTGTTTGATCACCTCTTCCTGGGCCGCCAGCTGGGCCTCGAGAAAGTCGTCCAGCTCGTGGTAGTCCGGGCAGATGGGCAGCTGGTTGACGCCCAGCTTGTACAGCCCCAGCAACTGCACGAGCATACCGTTCAGGTGGCTTAGCTCATGCTCCACCACACCCTGCTCGGTGCCGCCGCGCAGCGCTTCGGGCAGGCGCGCCAGCCATTGGCTGTGGGCATGGGTGAGCGCCGAGAGGGAGTTTTTCAGGTCGTGCACGGTGGAGGCGATCACCGTGGAGAAGTCCAGCCCCTGGTTGTCCTGGTTCATGCGCCGAAGACCCGGATGTGCAGTTTGCGGTAGCGGTCATAGCGACTGTCGCTGGCGGGAATGCCGGCCACGCTGGTGAGACAGTCGCGGCACTCCTGCATCAGTGCCGGCGTTGGCGTCTCGCCGCCGATACGCAGCAGGGCCTGGGCGGTGTTCAGGGCGATGCTGATGTTCTTCGGCTGCAGCGACAACGCCTTGCGGAACATGCCCAGCGCCTCGTTGAGCTGACCGCCCTGGTAGCTGCGCACACCCTGGCGGTTGAGGTCCACGGCTTCGGTCACCGCCCCCAGCACCAGCGGATCGTCGGTGAGCTTGGCGACGCTCTGCATGACCTTGGGGTCGTCGCCGTAGGTTTCCACACACCCCTTGAGGATCGAGGTACCCGCCGCGTCCTGGCCAAGTTGCTGCAGCTGCCTGGCCACCGTCAGCGCCGCCTCCACGGAGAAGAACTGGTCCATCTTCTCCAGACGCTGCATGGCCTGCTCAGTGAGCTTGGCGGCGGTTTCTGGATCGCCAGCCTGCTGCAGGCTGGCGGCCTTCATTAACCGCGCACGCACCTGCAGGCCCTGGTCCTCGACATTCTCCTTGGCCACCTCGCTGAGCACGGTGTTGATCTCGACCCGGGTACGGGCGTCGAGACCGTTGCCACTGTTCTTGTTCATCAACGCCTGGACCAACCCCAGGTTGCTCTCGGCGTCCTTGTAGCGCGAACTCTGCCCTTGGTTCACCGCATGGCGATAAGCCTTGGAGGCGCTTTCGAAGTCGGCGTTGTCCAGTGCCAACTTGCCCAGCGCGGCCTGGCGGCGCACGGCGAGCGGCGACAGGCGCACCGCCTCCTCGAGCATGTGCTGGGCACGCCGGGTCTCACCCTGGGCCACCAGCACCTCGGCCATGCCATCGTACAGGTTGGGCATGATCGGGAAGGCCTTGAGGGCCTGCTCGTAGACACCCTGGGCCTGGGCGTTCTGCCCGCGCTTGTGCAGCAGGCTGCCGAGCGCCGCGTAAACCCAGGGCTGCGGACGACTGGCAAGGATGTTCTTGAGAAACTTCTCCAGCTCCTCGAAGCGATTGAGATCGCGCAGTGCGTCAGCGCGGTAGCGCAGGCACAGCGGGGCGAAGCGCGGGTCTTTCTTGCACAACTCGGCACAGGCGGCGAGCACTTCGGCCGGACGGCTGCGGTCGAGGGCCTGGAGAATCGGCTTGAGCAGCGTCTTGCGCTGGGTCAGCTTCTCCAGGCGCTGGGCCAGGCCGACCCGGTTGAAGGGCTTGGTCAGGTAAGCGTCGGGCTCGTGCTCGATGGCACTGAGCACGATGGACTGGCTGCTTTCGGCGGTGACCATGATGAACACGCATTCATGGCTGATCAGCTTGTCGAGGATCAGGTCCTCGAGCACTTGCTGGCCGTTCTTCTTACCGTCACCCAGGTGGAAATCCTGGAGGATGAAGTCGTAACGCTTCTGCCCGCACATGCGCAGCGCCTGTTCGCCACTGTCGGCGGTGTCGACGTCCCGCACGCCCAGCTCGCGAAGCATCGAACGGGTCGAGGTTCGGAAGTCGGTGAAGTCGTCGACGATCAGAAAGCTTTTTTGCCCATACTGCAGCATCAACACGACCTGTATTGAAAAAGTGGGGAAGTGGCGCGTGGCGATGCATACCGCCGAGGTCTGTATCGGCAGCGGTTCGGGAAAGATGAGCCCGGAAAGGTAACGCCGAATGATGGCCTAAAGCCGCTATCTTAACGGCCGACCTCGCCTTAAGCCACTAGACCAGCAAGCCAAGGGTCTTGGCCCTGGCCACCGCCTGGGTGCGGCGCTCGACACCGAGCTTGCTGTTGATATGGCTGGCGTGGGTCTTGACCGTGTGCAGGGAGATGAACAGGCGCTCGCTGATCTGCTGGTTTGAACAGCCTTGGGCGATCAGTTCCAGCACGGCGAACTCACGGCTGCTCAGAGCCTCGGTGGCCCCCCCGCCGGTAGCCAGCGCCTGCGGCAGATGGGCCAGCAGATCGCTCTGCGCCGGGCAGGCCGCACGCCCCGTCAACTGCTCGCGCAGCCAGTGTGGCTGCTCTTCGATCAAGCGTTGGAAGGCCTGCAGGGCACCGCCCTGGGCCGCTTCCAGGGCAGATGCGAGCAACCTGGCCGCTTCGGCGTCACGCCCCTCGGCCAGCAGCAGGGCGATCAATTGGCACTGAGCGCTGACCACCAGCGTCATGCCACCGCTGGCCTGGCCCCGCTCGACCAGCGTGCGCAACCGCGCTTCGGCGTCACCGGGGCGGGCCAGCACCCGTTCCAGCAAGGCCTGCTGCAACTCGATGTGCAGTGGCAACAACGGGTGGAACTCCGGTGCGGCCGCAGGTTGCTCGCCACCATAGGTCTGCCCCAAGCGCAGCAGCCAGGACTCGGCCAGGTCCGTTCGGCCCTGGGCCAACCAAAGCTCGCACTTCACCAGGGTAATCATGGCTAGGTAGAAGATCGGCGGCACATCCCAGATATGCATCAGCCGCTCCGCCTCGGCCAGTTCCGAGAACGCTTCGGCAAAACGCCCTTCGCGACCGTCCAACGAGGCGATCACGCAATGCCCGATCAGGACGCTGATGTCGCGGCAGCTGCGCGCCTCGCTGAGCCCGGCGCGCAAGCGCGCACGGCCCTGGGCGCAATGCAGGCGGGCCGCCAGCAAGTAGCCCTCGTACAAGGTCAGGCGTGCGCGCACGGCATACAGGCGCTGCCCCGAAAGGCCCTGCAACCGCTGCAATCCTTGGCGCACTTCGTCCAGGGCTCGCAGCACCTCACCCCGGGCGTGCAGTACTCGCGCCCGATCGTAATGGGCCAGGGCCTCAAACAGCGGGTTGCCGACCCGTTGCGCCAATTCGAGTGCTTCGCGGTTCCAGCCCCGCGCTCGCCAGAAATCGCCATCGGCGATGGCCAGGTTCGACAGGGTCGACAGACACACCAGCCGCTGACCGTAGCGCTTGTTCGGCAAGCTCTGCAGCGCCTCGCCACAGTAGGCGAGTGTCCGCTCGCGATCGCCGCGGCCACGGGCGATGACCCCGCTAAGGGCCAGCCACTGGGCGAGCATCGACTTCTGTGCCGTGGCCGACGGTGCGGGCAGGAAGCGGCTCAGGTAGGCCGCCAGCTCCTCGGCGGCGTCCAGTTGGCAGGCCAAACCCAGGGCCCAGCTATACAGGACGATCAGCCTGGGCGTGCTGATCAACAAGCTGTCGGGCAGGTCCATCTTCCAGCGCAGCAGCATGCCGACATTCTGCTCCGCCAGCAGTTGCTCCTCGGACAGGCTCTGTACCAGGCCCGCCGCCACGTCCAGGTGGCCCGCGCGCAGGGCCTGCTCCACCGCTTCGTCCAGCAGGCCCTGCCGTTCGAACCAACGGCAGGCACGCAGGTGCAGCCCCGCCAGTGGCTCACAGGCCTGCCGGCTACGCAGCAGGTCGGAGAACAGGTGGTGATAGCGGAACCACAACCCATGCTCGTCGAGCGGCACCAGGAACACCTGGTGGGCCTGCAGATAGCTCAGGATCTCGCCGCTGTCATGGCGCTCGCGCAGGGCGTCACATAATTCGGCGCAGAAACGCTCCTGGCAGGCAGTCTCGTAGAGAAACGCCTGCACGGGGGCCGGCAGGATGTCGATGACTTCCTCCAGCAGGTAGTCGCGGATAAGCCCTTCGCCGCCATGCAGCGCCTGGGGCAAGGCGTGGTCCTCGCCGGACTCGCTGGCCGCCAGTTGCCAGAAACGCAGCCCTGCCACCCAACCGTCGCTGCGCTGGATCAGGTTGTCCAGGGCTTGGCCGCGCAAACCGGTGGGTTGGCGGCCGATCACGGCCAGCGCTTCATCGGGGGTCAGGCGCAGGTCCTGCTCGTTGAGTTCGACCAGTTGGCGCGATAGGCGCAGGCGCGCCAGGTGCCAGTCGGGCCGTTGACGACTGGTGACCAGCAGGGCCAACCCGGCCGGCAGATGGTTGAGGAAGAATTGCAGGCAACGATCGAGCACCGGCCCCTGGGCCAGGTGATAGTCATCCAGTACCAGCAGCAAGGGCGTGTCCGGTTGCAGGTAGAGCGCGAGTTCATCAAGCAGGCCGTCGAGCCACTCTTCGAAGGCGAAGGGTTGATGCCGTTGGCGCATCTTCAAAAGCCCCAGGGCCTGGCCGCCAAGTGCCGGGCAGAACTGCTGCAAGCCTTCGAGCAAGCGTTCGAGAAAACGCCCCGGATCAGCATCGCGCTGGCTCAAGCCAAGCCAGAGGCTGCGCCAGTGGCTGGGCAGCGCCTGGCAGAACTCAATGGCCAACGAACTCTTGCCAAACCCCGCCGGTGCGTTCACCAGTAACAGACGCCCCCCCAGGCCACTTTGCAGGCGCTGGCACAGGCGTGCTCTGGGGACGTGCGCTTCCGGCAGCGGCGGCCGGAAGAAACGCCCATCCAGCAGGCCCAAGGCCTGGCTGGCGACTCCGTGGGTACGGGACAGGTCTGTCATGGCCGGCTCGTTCTGATTGGAATAGGGCGGCGTAAGGGCTTGTTGCGAGACTAGCGGCAAACGCTGCGCATTTGAAGATGATGCAGGCGCTTTGCCCTAAAAAGACTACGACAAAAAGAAACAGCAGCGACAGGCCGCTCGACTTCACGCCCGCACAAACAGAAACGCCCCGGCTAGCCGGGGCGTTCTGGGAGATCAAACGGAGTTGCGACGACTGTCAGCTCAACGCACACCCGCCTGACGCAGGGCTGCCGGTTGGAAATCGGCCTTGCTGGCGCTGAAGCCGAAGTTGTAGGCGCTCTTCTCTTCGTTCTTCATACCCAGGGCCAGGTAGCGGCCCGACTGCAGGTCGTAGATGGCCTCCAGGGTGTACCAGGGTACCTGCACGTTGTAGTACGGCTGGGCGTGGGCCTCGGAAACGCGCCACAACTGGTTGCGACCGTCGTACTGGTCGATCACCGCAGCCTGCCAGGTGTCCTCGTCGATGTAGAAGTCACGCTTGGCATAGATGTGGCGCTGACCCGGCTTGAGGGTGGCAACCACGTGCCAGACGCGGCGCAGCTCGTAACGCGACAAGTCCTGGTTGATGTGCCCGGCCTTGATGATGTCGCTGTACTTGAGCTTCGGATCGTCCAGCTTGTAGGCGTTGGAGGCGATGTACATCTCCTTCTTGCCTTCGAGCTTCCAGTCGTAACGGTCCGGCGCGCCGTTGTACATGTCCAGGTTGTCGGAGGTGCGCAGGCCGTCGGCGGCAGTACCCGGGCCGTCGTACGACACTTGCGGCGCCTGGCGCACACGGCGCTGGCCGGCGTTGTAAATCCAAGCCTTGCGCGGCTCCTTGACCTGGTCGAGCGTCTCGTGGACCAGCAGTACGGTCCCGGCCAGCCGCGCCGGGGCGGTCACTTCCTGCTTGAAGTAGAACAGAATGTTGCCCGGGTTGGCCGGATCGTAGTCCTTCATCTTGTCGCGGAACACGAACTGGTCCTGGAAATACACCAGGCTGTACGAGCCGTTCTGCTGCGGGG
The DNA here is from genome assembly GCF_057480955.1 of Pseudomonas sp. P65(2024). NCBI lineage: Bacteria > Pseudomonadati > Pseudomonadota > Gammaproteobacteria > Pseudomonadales > Pseudomonadaceae > Pseudomonas > Pseudomonas sp. P65(2024). The sequence goes on along the minus strand of NZ_JBLIYX010000009.1, from coordinate 133,772 downwards.
TGGCCTGGGTGACCAGGCGGGTCACGCTGCCACCACGGTAGCGGGTGATGTGGTTCCAGATCACCTCCAGGCCATCCTTGGGGATCGGGAACGGCACGGCGGTGCGGAAGTTCTCCAGGCCGTTGCCGCCGGCGACCAGGGTGGTCTTGGTGGCGTTTTCCTTGATCGCGGCGAACACATCGTCCGGTACCGTGGAGCCGCGGTGGGTCTTGTACACCGGGATCTTGTAGGTGTCCGGATAGCGCTTGAGCATCGCCAGCTGGCCAGGCGAGAGCTTGTCCTTGTATTGGTCGGCGTTCTGCGCAGTGATGGTGAACAGGGGTTTCTCGCTGCCGTAGGGGTCGGACAGGAAGCCCTTCGCATCGACGCTGCCGGCGCTCTTGGACAGCGGCTCCCACGGGCCGATCGAGCCATCGGCGTTACCAGCCTTCTCCGCGCCCATCGGTGTCAGTGTGGAGCCCAGCTTGGCCGCTTCGGTGGCGGAAACCGCAGCCATGACGCTGGTTGCCAGCAGGGACATGCCCAGTACACCGGCTTGCAGCAGACGTGTGGTCATTTTCATTGTGTGTCGTCCTGGATCAGGTTTCTTAGAAGTTCACGCCGAAGCTGAGGGCGACAAAGTCGCGGTCATCCACGGTGGTGTACTTGCCATCGAAGAAGTTGGTGTACGACAGGCTCGCCGTGTAGGTGTTCTGGTACTCGGCGTCCAGGCCAAGGCTGACCGCCTTGCGGCCTTCCTCGAAGTTGCCGCCTGGGCCAGGGGAGTAACCCGAAACGTCGTGGGACCAGGCCACGCTGGGCTTGAGGTTGACCCCTGCGAAGACGTCGTTGTAATCCCAGATGGCGCGCGCACGATAGCCCCACGAGGTGCTGGTAGTGAAACCGTCACCCTCGCAATTGCGCGTCAGGTTGGCAGACGAACTGCCCAACCCGGAGCCACCGATGGTGCTCGTGTTGAGCAGACGGCAGGCATTGCCAGGCAGGTCACCCGGGCCGTAGACCGGGTCGCGACCATAACGGGCCTTGTCACGGCTCTCCAGGCCACCGACGTGGGTGACACCGACTTCACCGACAAGGGTCATGCGGCTGGCACCCATGACCTGGTCGAAGAAGTGGGTGAAGGTGGTCTGAAACTGGGTGATTTCCTTGCGTTTGTAACCGTGAAGGTCTTCTCCTGGCTGGCCGTTCAGTACCGAAGCATTGCCGAACAACGGCCCCCCCAGTGGTTTTACACCAGCAAACAGGATGTCAGTACTGTTCAATTGCACAGGCGCGTTGGGGCGGTAGCTGATCTCGCCGCTCCAGGCGGTGCCGGTGGGCAAGGTGGTGGAGAAGCTGAGCCCGTAGAGACGGATGTCTTCCGGATACTCGACGAAGTATTGCGAGTTACCCGCCACGATCAGCGGCGCGAGTGACCGCAATGCCGCTGGCAGCGCAGCTGCGCGGGCAAAGGTCGCACGCGAGGCACCGGTGGCACTGAAGATAGGTGCGCGGCTGTGGTAGTTCATGAAGTACGCGCCGAACTCGGTGTCCAGCGGCTCGTACATGTAGCGGAACGCGACGCCCCATTGACCACTGTCACGAGCGTCACGGTCGGCGCCACGGCGAACCAGCACGCCCTCCTCGTTGTAGTTGACACCATTGGCGGCCAACACTCCCCGCGCTGCTGCTGGCAAGGCATTGAGGGTACGGCTGCTGTTCAGCACACGCAGGTTGTCGGTGCAACCGTCGGCGATGATGTCGGGCTGGGAGAAGAAGGTGCCGCAGTTGTCGACGACCGTCTGATCCCATTCGATCTGGTAGAAGGCCTCGGCCGACAGGTTGTCGGTCAGACTCTGGGAGACATAGAACATGTTGACCGGGATCAGGCCTTCCTTGATCTCGGAACCCGGACGTCGGAACGCGGATACATCAATCGGGTTGATCGAGTTGATACCGCCGCCGATGAAGGTGCTCTCACCCCAGCTCACGACCTGCTTGCCCAGGCGCACCGAGCCCGGCAGATCGGCAATGGAGTAGTTGTGATAGACGAAGGCGTCGAGCAGTTCAGCGCCCGAGGACTTGGCGCCTTCCTTGCGGTTGGAGTCACTGATGTCCTTGAACTCGCGGTTTTCATCCTTGAGCTCGAAGTCGTACCAGTACTTGCCGCGAACGAACACGCCAGTGTCGCCGTACTTGAGTTCCAGGTCGTGGATGCCCTTGAAGATCTTCGAGAAGGTCTCGCCCTTCTTGAAGTTCAGGTGACCATCGTCAGAGGTCTGGGACAGGCCGTTGCCGCCGTTGTTGACCCCGATGAGGTTCTTGTTGGGGTTGGCAGTCGACCAGCTGGCGCCAACGGAGAGCGACGAGTCGAACTGGCCTTCGATTTCACCGATGTTGAAGCTGACCGCGAAAGCAGGACTTGCGAGCGTAGAAGCGAGGCTGACGGCCAGGGGCAGTTTCGCCCGGCGCCAGAACAGGTTTGCAGATGTCATCGACGCTACTCCATGTACTTTTTTGTTATGGCAGTGAGTCCTTTCAGAAACGGCTCGAGCGCCTGGTGAAGCAGGCTCCTGCCCGTGGCACCGCGCATTGGCGCGTGGTGCCCTCCCCCATTCCTGAAAATCCCCTGACCCGACTATAGCCAGCGGTCACAGGTGCTTGATCCCTCTAAAGTGTGATTTGCGCGTCCTGCTTGCGGCCCACCCCGATCGGCCGGCCTGCGCGCTGGCAGTGCTCAAGCATGGCTCAATTCTAGCGATTGACAAGGCGACATGCTGTCTAGCCTGCGGGGTCGCGCTGGAAAACGCGCGCCCCGCGCCTGGGTTACAAGGTGGAAAGGAACGCGCTGTTACTGGCCTGCCACTGGCTGATATCCACGCGGATACGCTTCTTGTCGAGCTTGCCAACACTGGTCTTGGGAATTTCAGTAACAAGGGCGATCTGGCTGGGAATCGCCCACTTGTTGATGTGCCCTTGTTCGACGAAAGGCTTGAGGTGTTCCTTGAGCGCACGGGCATCGATGCTCTGCCCCTCACGCACCACCAGCAGCGCGAACGGGCGCTCGCCCCACTGAGGGTCGGGGACCCCGACTACCGCCACCTCACGCACCGACGGGTGCCGGCTGACCAGATCCTCAAGGTCGAGCGAAGAGATCCATTCGCCACCGGTCTTGATCACATCCTTGATGCGGTCGCGGATGTCGATAAAGCCCATGCCGTCCAGGGTGGCGACATCGCCGGTATGCAGCCAGCCACCCTGCCAGAGCTCCTCGCCCTTCTCCGGCTCGCGGAAGTAGCCCATGGTCAGCCAGGGCGCGCGCAGCACCAGCTCGCCCTGGGTTTCGCCATCGGCGGGCAGGAAGTTGCCACTGCCATCGACGATGGCGGCTTCGACCAAAGGCACCGGTACGCCAGCCTTGATCCGGTAACTGGTGCGCTCATCCTCGCTGCCGGCCTGCAACTCGTCGTTCAGGTGCGCGGCGCTGATCAGCGGGCAAGTCTCGGACATGCCATAGGCGGCGGTGAGCTGGATGCCGCGAGCCAGCGCCGCCTGGTACAGGGCCCGGTTGAGCGCACTGCCGCCGATGATGATCTTCCAGCCGCCAAAATCCTGGCCGGCCGCCGACGGGCAGTTGAGCAGCATCTGCAGGATGGTCGGCACGCAGTGGGAGAAGGTGACCTTTTCCTCGCGCCACAGCCTGATCAGCATGTCCGGCTCGTAGCGCCCCGGGTAGACCTGCTTGATGCCCATCATGGTCGCCGCGTAGGGGATGCCCCAGGCGTGCACGTGGAACATCGGCGTGATCGGCATGTAGACGTCGTTGCTGCTCAGCAGCCTGACGCTGTCCAGGCTGCCCAGAACCGAGGTTTCGGCCAGGGTGTGCAGCACCAGCTGGCGATGGGTGAAGTACACCCCCTTGGGATTGCCGGTGGTGCCGGTGGTGTAGAAGGTGGTGGCTACCGAATTCTCGTCGAAGTCAGGGAAGTCGTACTGCGGGCTGGCCGCGGCCAGCAGGAGCTCGTACTCGCCCACCAGGTTCGGCAGGTCGGCGGTCTTGTCCGGGCCATCGGTCAGCAGCAGGGTCTTGTCGACCGTGGTCAGTTGCCCGGCAATGGCCTGGTAGAGGCCGATGAAATCGCTGTTGACCAGCACGAAACGGTCTTCGGCGTGGTTCATGGTGTAGAGAATCTGCTCGGGCGACAGGCGCACGTTGATGGTGTGCACCACCGCGCCAATCATCGGGATGGCGAACATGCACTCCAGGTAACGGTGACTGTCCCAGTCCATCACCGCCACGGTGTCACCGGCCTTCACACCGGCCGCGGTCAACACGTTGGCCAGGCGGGCGATGCGCTCGTTGAGCTGCGGGTAGGTAAGGCGGACCTGGTCGCGGTAGACGATCTCGCGGGTCTTCTCGTAGCGGCTGCCGGACATCAGCAGGCGCTTGATCAGCAACGGGTATTCGTAGGCGCCCTCGGCGGGCTTGATGATGCGAGTCTGCAACATGGGTATCCCTTTTCTTCAATACGGGCAGAACGGTTCAGTAATCCACTGTAGTTCGGTGACGCACCGGTCAAATCAGCCGAAGGAATGATTTGCGCCCGCGAGGTATGAGTGCGGACAGCACCGTTGACGAATGGCGCCGGCGGACCAGACACTGCGTTGATGCCCGCCGCCCTACCACCGGAGCCCCCGATGCCCAGCCCACGTCGCGCCGTGTTTCTCGATCACCAGTCACTGGACCTGGGTGACCTCGACCTTTCACCGCTGCAGGCGCAGTTCGATGAACTGCAACTGTGCGCCACCACCACTGCCGATCAGGTCGCCGAACGCCTGCAAGGCACCACGGCGGTGATCAGCAACAAGGTGATGCTCGATGCCGCCACACTGGCCGCCGCCCCTGACCTCAAGCTGATCCTGGTGGCCGCCACCGGCACCAACAATGTCGATCTGGCCGCCGCCCGAGCCCAGGGCATCACCGTGTGCAACTGCCAGGGCTACGGCACGCCGTCGGTGGCCCAGCACACCCTGGCCCTGCTGCTGGCCCTGGCCACGCGCCTGTGCGACTACAACCAGGCGGTCAAGGCCGGGCAGTGGGCCAAGGCCAGCCAGTTCTGCCTGCTGGACTTCCCCATCGTCGAGCTGGAGGGCAAGACCCTCGGCCTGCTCGGGCATGGCGAGCTGGGCGGCGCGGTGGCGCACCTGGCCGAGGCGTTCGGCATGCGCGTGCTGAGCGGGCAGATTCCCGGCCGGCCCGCCCGCGCCGATCGCCTGCCGCTGGACGAACTGCTGCCACAGGTCGATGCCCTGACCCTGCACTGCCCGCTCAACGAGCAGACCCGGCACATGATCGGCGCCAACGAACTGGCCCTGCTCAAGCCGGGGGCACTGGTGGTCAACACCGCCCGCGGCGGGCTGATCGACGAACAGGCCCTGGCCGATGCCCTGCGTATCGGCCACTTGGGCGGCGCCGCCACCGATGTGCTGAGCGTCGAGCCGCCGGCCGAGGGCAACCCGCTGCTGGCGGCGGACATCCCGCGCCTGATCATCACCCCGCACAGCGCCTGGGGCGCGGTGGAATCGCGCCAGCGCATCGTCAGCCAGTTGGCCGAGAACGCCCAGGCCTACTTCGCCGGCCAACCGCGGCGAGTGGTCGGCTGATCCGCCGACGCCTCTGCTACACTGCGCCACTTTTTTCAGGAGGCGTCGTCCATGGACCCGCGCAGTGAAGTGTTGCTCCGCCAGGCAGAGCTGTTCCAAGGCCCGCTGCTGATCGCCGGGGCCCAGGCCGACGGCCTGCTCGGCCAACTGCCCGGCGCCCATGGCTGGACCTGGCATGCCGGCGACCAGGCGCTGCTCGAGAGCCGCTTCGCCGGGCGTAGCCACTATGGTGTCGAAGTGCCCGAGGTGGCCTTCGACTCCGCCGTGCTGTTCCTACCCAAGTCCCGCGAGCTGGCCGCCTACCTGCTCAACGCCCTGGCCTCGCGCCTGGGTGGTCGCCAGCTGTACCTGGTGGGGGAAAAGCGCGGCGGCATCGAAGGCGCGGCCAAGCAACTGCAGGTGTTCGGCAAACCGCGCAAGCTCGACAGCGCCAGGCACTGCCAGCTGTGGCAGGTAACCGTGGATAACCCCCCTGGGGCCACGCCACTGGAAAGCCTGGCCGAACGCTTCGAACTGCCGCTGGCCGATGGTCCGCTGCAAGTCATCAGCCTGCCCGGGGTGTTCAGCCATGGGCGCCTGGACAAGGGCACCGCGCTGCTGCTGGACCACCTCGACGGCCTGCCCAACGGCCATGTCCTGGACTTCGGCTGCGGCGCCGGCGTGCTCGGCGCCACGATCAAGCGCCGTTATCCGCAGAGCCGGGTCACCTTGCTCGATGTCGATGCCTTCGCGGTCGCGGCCAGCCGCCTGACCCTGGCGGCCAATGGCCTGGAAGGCGAGGTGATCAGCGGCGACGGCATCGATGCCGCGCCGTCGGATCTGGACCTGATCCTGAGCAATCCGCCGTTCCACACCGGTGTGCACACCGACTACCAGGCATCGGAAAACCTGCTGAAAAAATCAGGCGAACATCTGCGAAAAGGCGGAGAAATGCGGCTGGTAGCCAACAGTTTCCTGCGCTATCAACCACTCATCGAAGGCGCCCTGGGCAATTGTGAAATCCGAGCCGAGGCACAAGGCTTTCGCATCTACCGGGCGACGCGTGGATAAAAACAGGGCTTGCCGAAAGCGTTTCGCCTAGGCAGAATCCGCTCCGTCCTAGGGGAGTAGTCTCCCGCGAGCACCCTGCTCGCCCGGTACGCGTCAACACACTTGGCCCACAGGCCATGGCGCGTGCGACCCACGATCTGCGCAGACAGATCCAGGGTTTGACAAGACCTATGACACGCACACCTTACCCGGGGCGGGGAGGCTGTACGTGTCATAGCCGTGTCGACCCGCCCCCGTAGGAATCCTGATGCTGGAATCGTTGCTCGTCCCCACCGCCATCGTTGCCCTCGCCGAAATCGGCGACAAGACGCAATTGCTCGCGCTCATCCTCGCCGCACGCTTTCGCAAGCCCTGGCCGATCATCGCCGGGATCATCGCCGCGACCCTGGCCAACCATGCCGCCGCCGGCGCCGTGGGCGCCTGGGTCAGCAGTTTTTTCACCGAGTCGGTGCTGCACTGGATTCTTGCCGCGAGCTTCACCGCCACCGCGCTGTGGACACTGGTACCGGACAAGATGGACGATGACGAAACCAGCAACGCGCGCCGCTTCGGGCCGTTCGTCACCACGCTGATCGCCTTCTTCCTCGCCGAGATCGGCGACAAGACCCAGGTGGCCACGGTGATGCTGGCCGCCCAGTATCCGCACCTGATCATGGTCATCATCGGCACCACCCTGGGCATGCTGATTGCCAACGTCCCGGTGGTCCTGGCGGGTAACTTCGCGGCGGAGAAACTGCCGCTGACGCTGATCCGTCGCCTGGCGGCGACCGCGTTCATCGTGCTGGCCATCGTCGCGGTGTATTCGGCGATGAAGACCAGTGGCTGGATTGGCTGATCGCGCAGGGGACTTTATCCCTCGTGGGAGCGGCGGTGCGCCGCTCCCACGTTTTGCATGCAACCCCGGCGGCTTACTGCTTGGCCGCTTGATACAACGGCATCACCTTCGGAATCGCCGCCTGCAGCGAAGCGATCCGGCTGCTCGACGCCGGGTGGGTGCTCATGAACTCCGGCGGCGCCCCCTCGGACGCCTTGCTCATCTTGTTCCACAAGGTGATGGCGGCGTTCGGGTCGTAGCCGGCGCGGGCAGACAGTTCGAGGCCGATCAGGTCGGCTTCGTTCTCGTTGGCCCGGCTGTTGGGCAGGGTCATGGCGTAGTTCACCACGGTATCGGCCATGGCCATGCTGTCCTGGCCCAGGCCGAAGATCGCGCCGGCGCCCTGGCGGGCCATTTCCACGCCATAGGCCTTGGACATCGCTTCACGGCTGTGCTCGCGCAAGGCGTGGGCAATCTCGTGGCCCACCACCGCGGCAATCTCGGCGTCTGTCAGCTTGAGCTGGTCGATCAGGCCGGTGTAGACGATGATCTTGCCGCCCGGGCCGCAGTTGGCGTTGAGCTCGTCGCTCTTGATCACGTTGACTTCCCAATTCCACTGCGCGGCATCCGGCCGAAACTGTGGTGCCTGGGCAATCAGACGCTTGGCAATGGCCTGCACGCGCTTGGCATCATTGCTTGTTTTGTCCAGCACGCCCTTGCTCGACGCCTCGCCGAGGGTCTGCTGGTAGGACTGGGCGTACATCTGGTTGACCTCATCGGTCGAGAGCATGCTGAACATGTACTGCTGGCGCTGGACGCCCACGGCACCGCCACTGGTGGTATTGACCGCCTGGCAACCGCCGAGCAGGACGCTGGCCGTCAGCATGCTGACAACGAATGACTTACGCATGAAAACACTCCCTATTTACGTGCCGCGTATCCTAGGCCCAGACGTCCGCGCCTGCCAGAGCCACAGGTAAGATTTCTGACAATCCCCTCATGCTTTGGTATTAGCCCGCCGATAACACTCGGTAACGACCTCCTTGCGCGCGGAGCTTTGCCATGAAGTTCAAGTCGATCCAGTTTTCCGTGGCCGCCCTGGCCGGTGCCATCGTGCTGAGCATTGTCGCGGCCCTGGTGCTGTACGCCGTGTATTCGGGGCAGCGGACCCAGACGCTGGTACAACAGCGCACGCAGCAGCAGTTCGAGACGGTCATCGAACAACGCCTCTCGGCCCTGGCCCGCACCCAGGTCAGCGAGATCCAGCGCGGCCTGGAAGCGCCCCTGGCGATCGCCCGCGGCCTGGCCACCGGCAATGCCATGCTCGGCATGCAGGGCGCCGACGGCCAGCCACTGATGCGCGTCGATCGCGAACACCTGATCAACCAGCTCAAGCGCACCGTGGAGGTCAACCCGAGCGTGCTGGGCGCCTACCTGGGCTGGGAGCCGAACGCCCTCGACCATGCCGATGGCCGCTACGTCGGCAGCCACCTGGTGGGTATCGACAGCGCCAGCGGGCGCTTCCTGCCCTGGTGGTTCCGCAATGGCGACGGTAGCCTCGGCCAGGACAAGCTGGCCGATGTCGACGACCGCACGGTGCTCGCCACCGGCGTGCGCGCCAGCGAGTACTACCTGTGCCCCAAGGAGTCGAAAAAGGCCTGCGTGATCGATCCCGCGCCCTATAAAGTGGGCGACAAGATGGTCATGCTCGCCTCTTTCGTCGAGCCGATCATGATCGACGGCCAGTTCCAGGGCATGGCCGGCGCCGACCTGTCGGTGAACTTCATCCAGGACCTGCTCAATGCCGCCGACCGCCAGCTCTATGAAGGTGCCGGTGAACTGGCGCTGGTCTCCAGCAACGGGCGCCTGGTGGCCTACACCCGCGATCCGGCCAAGTTCGGTGAAAAGGCCGGCGACGTGCTGGACAGCGACGAAGCCAACACCCTCAATAACCTGAGCGGCGAGGCGCTGCACTATGAAGTGGACGCCACCAAGGACCGCATCGAGCTGTACCTGCCATTCAAGATCGCCGGCACCGACGCACGCTGGACTTTGCTGCTGGAGCTGCCGCTGAGCACGGTCATGGCCGACGTCAACCGCCTGCAGCAGGACCTGGCCGAACAGCGCCGCACCGATATCGCCGGTATGACCGTGGTCGGCCTGGGCATCGCCGCGCTCGGCCTGCTGGTGATCTGGCTGCTGGCCCTGGGCATTGCCCGCCCGCTCAAGCAGATGGTGAGCATGCTCGACGACATCGCCCAGGGCGAAGGCGACCTGACCCGGCGCCTGCAAAGCGACCGGGCCGACGAACTGGGCGCCATCGCCAAGGGCTTCAACACTTTCCTGGCCAAGTTGCAGGCGATGATCAGCCAGGTGGTCAGTTCGGTACAGAAAGTCAGCGACTCGTCGGAACACACCGCCGACATTGCCATCCGCACCAGCCAGGGCGTGCACAAACAGATGGCCGAGATCGACCAGGTGGCCACCGCCGTGCACGAAATGACCGCCACTGCCCAGGACGTGGCGCGCAATGCCACGCAGGCGGCACAGGCCGCCAGTGAAGCTGACCGCGCCGCCAACCAGGGCCTGGACATCGTCCGCGATACCTCGCACTCGATCAGCGAGCTGGCCACCGAGATCGGTCGCGCCGTGACCGTGGTCCAGGACCTGGCCCGCGACAGCGAGAACATCAACGCCATCCTGGTGACCATCCGCGCCATCGCCGAGCAGACCAACCTGCTGGCGCTCAACGCCGCCATCGAGGCGGCCCGGGCCGGCGAGCAGGGCCGCGGTTTCGCGGTAGTCGCCGACGAGGTGCGCAACCTGGCGCAGAAGACCCAGCAGGCCACCCAGGAAATCCAGCAGATGATCCAGCAACTGCAGCTGGGCACCCGCGAAGTGGTCAAGGTGATGGAAGACAGCCAGGGCAAGACCGACATCAGCGTGCAGCAGGCCAGCCGCGCGGCCGAGTCGCTGGCCAGCATCACCCAGGCGGTTTCGGTGATCAACGACATGAACACGCAGATCGCCAGCGCCGCCGAGGAACAGAGCGCCGTGGCCGAGGACATCAACCGCAATGTGATCAACATCGGCCAGGTGGCCGGCGAAGTGGCAGGTGGCGCCGATGAGTCGAGCCAGGCCAGCGCCGAGCTGACCAAGCTGGCCGAGCAGCAGCGGCGGTTGATCAATCAGTTCAGGGTTTGATCCCCGGGCGCGCCGCCACCTAGGCCGGAGTCAGGCACTCCGGCCCATTGAGCTTCGGATCGTTGACGAAATTCGCCAGCGCCCGCTCACGCAACACCGTTGGCGGCTTGGCCAGCAACTCGTGCAGCCTCGCCATCGGTGTTTCGGGGTCCAGCCACAGCGCCTGCTCGGCCTCGTCCAGAATCAGCGGTCGGCGCTGGTTCATCGCCGCTTGCGTCACCACCGCGCAACTCAGCCATGCCTGCTCCTGCACCGGGTAAACCTCCCACAGCGCGGCGAAGAACAGCGACGCCCCCTCCCCCGGCGTTACCCAGTACGGACGCTTGCGCGCCGTGCCGCGCCATTCGTAGAAGCCGTTGGCCGGCATCAGGCAGCGCCGCTGACGCAACGGCTCGCGAAACATCGGCTGCTCGGCGAGGGTCTCGGCACGGGCCTGGGCCGGGGTGCGGGACAGGTCGGTGAGCCAGGCCGGAGTCAGTCCCCAGCGCGCACCGGCCAGCTGCAGCTGGCCGTCGAGCTGGCGCTGGATCAGCACCGTGGCACCGGGCGAAATGTTCCATTGAGCCTGCTGGCCCGCAGGGAAGCCCGGCAAGCCGGCGAAGCTCTGGGACCAGCGAAACAGGGCGTAGCGTCCACACATGGGCGAAATCAAAACCTAGCAGATCAGGGTTCCGGGATAACTCTCCGGTTCGTCGCCGGCAAGCGGCTGGGCGGCATTGTACGCATCGATCAACTGCCGTGCGTACCCGGCCTGCTCGTCCGGTACCGCCAGCCCCAGCAAACCGTGCATCGGCAACTCGCCCACGGCGCCCATCAGGTCGCGCCCGACCAAGTGCACGTCGATGCCCTCGCTGGCCAGCATGCCCACCAGCATCTGCGCCTCCAATAGGCTTTCCGGGTCATAGATCCGTTGCATCAATCGTTCTCGCCATAGACATCGAGCATCCACTCCTCGCCATGCACCTGCAGCACGAAGCGGATAGGCTTGCAGCACACCTGGCAGTCCTCGATGTATTCCTGGTCGCCGCCGGACAGGTCCACCGTGGTTTCGACTTCTTCGCCACAATAAGGGCAATCGTAGATCGCAGTTTCCAGCATCGCGGCCTCCGGAGTGACTTGTGCGTATAATTGCCGGTCTGTTTACAGGGTCAGTGTGCGTCCGAGCCGTTTTTCGGAGCCCGCCCCTACCTAATTACCCTAGCCGTTTCCAACAAGAGAGCATGATGGGCGAATTCGATGCCATCCGACCGTACGACGACGCTGAGGTCCCTGCCGTTCTGGCACGCCTGCTCAGCGACCCGGCATTCCTCGATATCCTCACCCACTTCCGCTTCCCGCGCGCCGCGGGCGCCTTCGGCTGGCTGCTCAAACCGCTGATCGCCCGGCGCCTGCGCAAGGAATTCGCCGGCGTAAGCTGCGTGTCCACGCTGCAGGACAAGGTCGAGTACTACGTCGACCGCACCATCGACCGCGCCACCGATGGCGTCACCTACACCGGCGTCGAACAGCTCAAGTCGGGTACCGCCTACCTGTTCCTGGCCAACCACCGCGACATCGTCATGGACCCGGCCTTCGTCAACTACGCGGTGTACCACGCCGGCCTGCCGACGCCGCGCATCGCCATCGGCGATAACCTGCTGCAAAAGCCATTCGTCAGCGACATGATGCGCCTGAACAAGAGCTTCATCGTGCACCGCTCGATCAGTGGCCGCCGCGAGAAGCTGGCCGCCTATCAGTTGCTCTCGGCCTACATCAACCACTCGATCCGCAACGATTGCGTGTCGATCTGGATCGCCCAGGCCGAAGGCCGCGCCAAGGACGGTGACGACCGTACCGATTCGGCGATCCTCAAGATGTTCCACATGAGCCGCAAGGACGAGCCGTTCGGCGCGGTGATCCAGGGCCTGAACCTGATCCCGGTGTCGATCAGCTACGAATACGACCCCTGCGACCAGGCCAAGGCCCGCGAGCTTTATATCCGCGCCACCACCGGCAGCTACACCAAGGCGCCGGGCGAGGACGACAACAGCATCGCCCAGGGCATCACCGGCTACAAAGGTCGGGTACACATCAACTTCGCCCCACCGGTGAGCGACTATCACGAGGACACCAAGCAACTGGCCCAGGCCATCGACCGGCAGATCCTCGGCGGCTACCGGCTGTTCCCCGTGCACTACCTGGCCTATGCGATGTGGGCGCAGAAGGACGCGACGCTCGAGGTGCCGAGCGCGGAAAAAATCTTCCCGGCCGACGAACTGGCCAAGGCGAAGGAAGAATGGCAGCGTCGGCTGGACGCATGCCCCGTAGAGCATCAGCCGTACCTGGTACAGCAGTATGCGACGCCGGTACGTAACCAGTATCAGGTGAAGCGTCAGCCGGCATCGGCCTGACAAAACGCTTTGTCGAAGCGGGCGTGCCCGCTCCGACAAATCAGATCCAGGTACTGAACCAGGACAGCAGCAAGGCCATCGCCAGGCAGCAGAAGCCCAGGATGTAGTAATAGCGCGGCACCCGCTGCTCGAGGCCTTCAACCACGCCTTCATCCACCGCCAGACGCTCCCGGCTCAGCGCCTCGCGACGCCGGGCGCTGTGCAGCAGCAGCCCGCCAGGGCAGGTAATGAGCAGGGCCAGCAGGTTGATCAGCTTGGCCGGATGGGCGGCCAGGAAGCCCCAGAGCATTTGCAACGACATTGCGCGACCTCGGCATCACGTACGGCAAAGCCCGGCATTCTACTCAAGCCCGGGATCGGTGCCGCCACTTTACGACCAGCTGTCATTTAATTTCATCTGTCACACGCTCGTCATGAGGGCAGGCCACCCTGTCGGCCTCTACCGAACCGGAGCTTGTCATGCTGCACGCCGAGAACCAGGACCGCCTCTACCTTGTCGCCCAGAGCGACGAGCAGCAGGCGCTGATCGACGGTTTCGCCATCAATGTCCAGGACCGCCAGTGGCTGGTGTATTGCGCGCTGGGCGGGCATGCCCATCAGGACCTGCCTGAGGTCGACCCATATACCGGGATCAGCCTGCTGGACTTCAATGTACAGGCTGCCTGAGCCGCGAATACGTACGCGAAGATAATAAAAAAACCCGCCGCCTGGATGACCGGGCGGCGGGTTTTGTTCTTTACAGAAGCCTTACTCGCCCAGCACCTGGCCGACGGTCGGGTCCTTGAACAGACGGGTCAGGGCATCGCTGAGCACATCGCTCACCAGCTTGGTGTTGGTTTCCTGGTTCGGCGCCATGCCGAAGCGCTGGTCCAGCGAAGCACCGTAGCGGCCGCTGTAACGACGGTTGGCGTTGGACACGTCGGCACGGAAGGTGGCGCCGATGGTCGCCTCGGTCACGTACATTTTGTCCTTGGGCGACTGGTACTTGAGCTCGGCCAGGGTCACAGTCAACTGCGGCGCGTTGTAGGCGTTGGGCGTCGGGGTGAAACCGAGCAGGCGCACCGCCGCCTCGGCCTGGGCCTGCAGCTTTGGCAAGACATCGTTGCCATTGACGGTGATGGTGCTGGTCTCGGGGTACATGCCACCGCGAGTGCCGAGCGACTGCGAGGCGCGCCCGTCGACGACCTTGACCACCACCGGCTGGCCGTGGCCGACCGGGGCCAGTTGCTGGGTAAGCTTGGGTTGCGGGCTGAGTTGCTGCGGGCTGTGGGCACAACCGGCCAGGCTCAGGCTGGCCACCGCGAACAAACCGACCAACAGACGTTGCAACATGCGCGTTTCTCCAGAAAAAGCGGCAAAGGCCCACAGTATACCCAGCGGTAAGCCACAAACAGCAACTGCCCCTGTGTCACAATCGTTTCATGCCCCCCGGTTACTCTGGCGCCAGCCCTCACACACAGGACTGACCGCCATGGCCTCGCTCTGGACCCTGCTCTTCCACCGCCCGCGCCACGCCACCTACGCCCGCCTCGACAGCGACGGCATCTGCCTCGGCTTCAAGCACTGTGCCACGCCACCGGGCAACGGCGGCTGGGTGCAGGTGAACGAGGCGCAACTGGCCTGGCTCGGCCGTCCGCTGCCAGCCAACGCCCGGGTTTGCGCCCATGCAACGCAGCGTTGGCAGCAACGCACCCTGTCGGCCTGACAAACGCTGCAATAAAAACCCAACAAGTACGCCCTTTCCGCCCGCGACATCGTTATAATCTCCCCCCGATTATAAGGACGTCTCCTGATCGGGCCCCGCATTCGCCGCTTGACCCCGGCACCCTCGACGCTTCGCCCACAGAGAGCCTTCCACTCAGGTCTTGCATTGGCTGTCGTGCCTGCTGTTTCCGGCCTTCTGCTTCGCATGAACCTGCGGGTTGCCATCGCGCAGTCCACTTTTGAGGTTCACGACTCCAAAAGAGCGTGAAAAAACGGTTTTTCACAACTTCACGAGAGTGTGGCGAGCAAATGAACAGTCTGGCATGTGCAAGAGCGGCAGATGTGTCCCGAACAGCCCTGAACAGACGGCAAAAACGCTCATCCCCGATGAGCCTCTGAGGCCGGTCCATAACGCACGACGGAGCACTTGACCATAAGTCGAATTGCCGCACCCGTGGCAAAGGGCGTTCAATAGCCGAACACCCAAGACTGATTGGCGGTGTCCGCGGAAGTTGCAAGAACTGCGAAGAGTCGGACATGGCGATCCTGGCCACCCCAGGGATCCTATGCTGTCAATTAGGTGCTGTAGATTGTGGAGACGCGTTAATGGCGCAGAACGAATCGGTTGATGTGGTACTGGTAGGCGCGGGCATCATGAGTGCCACCCTGGCCGTACTGCTCAAGGAGCTCGACCCGACCCTGAAGCTTGAGGTCATCGAGGCGATGGACTCCGGGGCCGCGGAAAGTTCCAACCCTTGGAACAACGCCGGTACCGGCCATGCCGGACTGTGCGAGCTGAATTACACCCCGCAGGCTGCCGATGGCAGCATCGACATCAAGAAAGCCGTGCACATCAACACCCAGTTCGAGGTTTCGCGCCAGTTCTGGGCGTACCTGAGCAGGAAAGGCAACTTCGGCTCGCCACGTGCTTTCATCAACCCGGTTCCGCACCTGAGCTACGTCGAGGGTGACAAGGGTATCGACTTCCTCAAGAAGCGTTTCGAGCTGCTCAAGCAGCACCACGCCTTCTCGGAGATGGAATACACCGAAGACAAGGCCGTGATGAACGATTGGATGCCGCTGATGATGCCGGGCCGCCCGGCGGACCAACGCATCGCCGCGACCCGCGTGATGAAGGGTACCGACGTCAACTTCGGCGCCCTGACCAACAAGCTGCTCAAGCAACTGGGCAACAGCCCGGACGCCCAGGTCAAGTACAGCAAGAAGGTCGTCGGCCTGCGTCGCAACGGCAGCGGCTGGACCGTGAGCATCAAGGACGTCAACAGCGGCGGCAGCCGCGAAGTCGACGCCCGTTTCGTCTTCCTCGGCGCCGGCGGCGCGGCCCTGCCGTTGCTGCAGATGTCCGGCATCCCGGAGAGCAAAGGTTTCGGTGGCTTCCCGGTCAGCGGCCAGTGGCTGCGCTGCGACAACCCGGAAATCGTCAAGCAGCACCAGGCCAAGGTTTACAGCCAGGCCGCAGTAGGCGCCCCGCCGATGTCGGTTCCGCACCTGGACACCCGCGTGGTCGATGGCAAGAAATCGCTGCTGTTCGGCCCATACGCCGGCTTCACCACCAAGTTCCTCAAGCACGGTTCGCTCATGGACCTGCCACTGTCGGTGCGCATGGGCAACATCGGCCCGATGCTGGCGGTGGCCCGCGACAACATGGACCTGACCAAATACCTGGTGAGCGAAGTGATGCAGTCGATGGAACAACGCCTGGAATCGCTGCGCCGCTTCTATCCCGAGGCCAAGGCCGAGGACTGGCGTCTGGAAGTGGCCGGCCAGCGCGTGCAGATCATCAAGAAGGATCCGAAGAAAGGCGGCATCCTGCAGTTCGGCACCGAGCTGGTCTCGGCCCAGGACGGCAGCCTGGCGGCGCTGCTTGGCGCATCCCCAGGCGCCTCGGTGACCGTGTCGATCATGCTAGAGCTGATCGAACGCTGTTTCCCTGAGCAGGCCAAGGGTGCCTGGGCCGCCAAGCTCAAGGAAATCTTCCCGGCCCGCGAGAAGCTCCTGGCCAGCGATGCCGCCCTATACCACAAGATCAGCGCCGACAACGACGAGGCACTGGAACTGGTGGAAAGCAGCCCGGCCAAGCATTACGCCTGATCCGGCCAAAACGAAAAAACGCCCCTCGGGGCGTTTTTTTGTGCCTGGACCTCTATCAGCCCCGGGCGTTATCGATGATCTCGATGTACTCCGGCGCATTGCGCTGGTCGGCGATCACCTCGACGAAGGTCTTGCCGTGCTCGTCCTTGCCGTCCAGGTCATAACCAGCCGCGACGAAGAAGCCCACATAACGCTCGAAATCATCGATGCGCAGGCCACGATAACCCTTGATCAGCTTGTGATGCGACGGCGAGGTCAGGCCATCGGCCGGCTCGAACTGCAGGAACGTCTTGATGTACTCGTCGCTGATCTCGTCACCAATCACTTGTTTCTTGTCTTTACGCATCGCCGACTCCAACTGGACCATCACGGACATTTTCGAAGGCCGGCAGTTTACCCCCCGAAACCTGCGGCCCTCAACGCGTACGTACGGTACCGGTGTGCAGGTCGGCCCAGATGTGGCCATTGGCGTAGGTGAGGAACTGCACGTACAGGGTTTCGTTGCGCAGAAGGTCCATGATCACCCGGTAGTCGGCCATCGGGTAGTTGAGGGTCAGGGTCCGGCTCTTGTCGTCATAGGCCGGCTTTTTCAAGCTCTTGCCGCCTTCGCCATCGAAGTTGAGCAACACCTGAGCGATGGTAGAACCCTTGCTCAACGGCTTGCCCTTCAGGCGCATCTGCAAGGACGAAGTGATCGGAATCGGTTGCTGGTCGGACTGGCGCTGGGTGCCCACCACCACGCTGTAGTCGGTGACCTGCAGCAGTTGCTGGCTGGCCGGAGCCTCCTGGCGCAGGGAGAGGTCGTCGGGCGGGAGGAACTGGCTGTGCAGCGGCGCAGCGGAAAGCGGCAGGCTTACCGCCAACAGGAGGGGAATGAACGCACGCATGTGGGGCTCCTTGGCATGAGCAGGCACTCTACGCACAGGCTCTGTCGGGGGGCAAGTCGCAGCAGCGAACCGCCGCTCCCGCGATGAGAGAGCGAGCTCAATCGAACTGGGCGCGCATCCAGGCGTGATACTCGGTAACACCCGCTTCGCCTTCACGCGGCGCCCAGTGAGCGTGCTCTCCCTCGCCCACCGGCCGGTACGGCCCGGCCTTGCACTCGAACATCACGCTGTCTGCCTCGAGCACCACCAAACCGTGGTAGGTCCCGGGCGCCAGGTCGACCCCCAGGCACTCGCCGCCCGCCAGCAGTACACGCTTGTCGATTACCTCACCCTGATCATCAAAGATCAACAGCCCCAGGCACCCTTTGAGCACGATCAGAGCCTCGGCCTTGTCATCACTCAGGTGCCGGTGCGGCGGAATGTAGGTGTGCGGCTGCAACCCCACTGCCATGCGATGGCAAGGTTCCTCCATCTGGTGGAAGTTGTGGTGTTGACGCCCACGCGGGCTTTCGCTGGCCTTCTGCGCCAGCCCGTCGAACAACGACTGATCGAGGAACGCAGGCTGGCGCATGATCACAGCCCCTTGACCGCGAAGATACCGTTGGCGTTGCGCCAGTAACCCTTGTAGTCCATGCCGTAGCCGAAGATGTAGCGGTCGATGCATGGCAGGCCGGTGTAGGTGGCCTTCAGGTCCGGACTGGCCTTGCGGTCGTGGTCCTTGTCGATCAGCACGGCGGTATGCACCGCACGGGCGCCGGCGTGCTTGCAGAACTCGATGATGGCGCTGAGGGTGTGGCCCTCGTCGAGGATGTCGTCGACGATCAGCACGTCGCGGTCGATGAACGACACTTCCGGCTTGGCCTTCCAGAACAGCTCGCCGCCGCTGGTGGTGTTGCGGTAGCGGGTGGCATGCAGGTACGAGGCTTCCAGCGGGAACTGCAGGTGGGTCAGCAGCTTGCCAGAGAAGATCAGGCCGCCGTTCATCACGCAGAAGACCACCGGGTTCTTGTCGTGCAGGTCCTGGCAGATCTGCTTGCCGACCTCGGCGATGGCGGCCTCGACCTCGGCTTCGTTGTACAGGCAATCAGCCTCGCGCATCACTTGACGGATATGCTCGAGATCGGCGGACATGGCGCTCTCCAGGGGGTGCGTTTTGGAAAAGCGGGCAAAGGTACGCATCCGCTCGTCCCAGATCAAGCCTTTATGGACTAACGTGCACAATGACTGCACGACATCAAGGAATGAATAGATTAATCTAGCGCGGTTTTTTTGCCCGCCTCCCGGAGCCCTCCCCCTATGCCTACTCGTGAGATCCGCCATCCGCTGATCCGCCACAAGCTCGGCCTGATGCGCCGTGCCGATATCAGCACCAAGAATTTTCGCGAACTCGCCCAGGAAGTCGGTGCACTGCTGACCTATGAAGCCACCCAGGACCTGCCGCTCGAGACCTACGAGATCGACGGCTGGTGCGGCAAGGTGCAAGTCGAGAAAATCGCCGGCAAGAAGATCACCGTCGTGCCGATCCTGCGCGCTGGCATCGGCATGCTCGACGGCGTGCTCAGCCTGGTCCCCGGGGCCAAGGTGAGTGCCGTGGGCGTTGCCCGCAACGAGGAAACCCTCGAAGCCCACACCTACCTCGAGAAACTCGCGCCGGACATCAACCAGCGCCTGGCCCTGATCATCGACCCGATGCTGGCCACCGGCGGCTCGATGGTCGCCACCATCGACCTGCTGAAAAAGGCCGGCTGCAAGGAAATCCGGGCCATGGTCCTGGTCGCGGCCCCCGAAGGCATCGCCGTGGTGGAGAAAGCCCACCCCGACGTGCAGATCTACACCGCCTCGATCGACCAACGCCTGAACGAACACGGCTACATCGTCCCAGGCCTGGGTGATGCCGGCGACAAGATCTTCGGCACCAAGCAGAAGGACGCCTGATCATGCAGGACGGCTTCAACGACCCGCTCTGGCGTCAGGTCGTCTCGGGCGCGCAGATGCTCTTCGTGGCATTCGGCGCGCTGGTGCTGATGCCGCTGATCACCGGCCTCGACCCCAACGTGGCCCTGTTCACCGCAGGCATCGGCACCCTGCTGTTCCAGCTGGTCACGGGCCGCCAGGTCCCGGTGTTCCTGGCCTCGAGTTTTGCCTTCATCACCCCGATCATCCTCGCCAAGGGCCAGTTCGGCCTGGCCGAGACCATGGGCGGCGTGATGGCGGCAGGCTTCGTGTACACCTTCATGGGCCTGATGGTGAAGATCAAGGGCACCGGTTTCATCGACCGCATGCTGCCGCCGGTGGTGATCGGCCCGGTGATCATCTCCATCGGCCTGGCCATGGCGCCGATCGCCGCCAACATGGCGATGGGCAAGGCCGGCGACGGCAGCGTACTGCTGCCGTACAAGACCGCCATGATGATCTCCATGCCGGCGCTGTTGACCACCCTGATCGTGGCCGTGTTCGGCAAGGGCATCTTCCGCCTGGTGCCGATCATCGCCGGCGTGCTGGTGGGCTTCGCCCTGTCGTTCGCCTTCGGCGTGGTCGACACCGCCAAGATCGCCGCGGCCCCCTGGCTGGAGCTGCCCAACTTCACCGCGCCGGCCTTCAACTGGCAGGCCATCCTGTTCATCGTGCCAGTGGCCCTGGCCCCAGCGATCGAACACATTGGCGGTGTGATCGCGGTAGGCAGCGTGACCGGCCGCGACTACCTGAAAAAGCCCGGCCTGCACCGCACGCTGCTGGGTGACGGCCTGGCCACCACCGCCGCCGGCCTGTTCGGCGGCCCGCCCAACACCACCTACGCCGAAGTGACCGGCGCGGTGATGCTGACCAAGAACTACAACCCGAAGATCATGACCTGGGCGGCGGTATTCGCTATCACCCTGGCCTTCATCGGCAAGTTCGGCGCGCTGCTGCAGAGCATTCCGGTACCGGTGATGGGCGGCATTCTCTGCCTGCTGTTCGGCTCGATCGCGGCGGTGGGCATGAACACCATGATCCGCCACAAGATCGACCTGGCCGAGGCGCGCAACCTTGTGATCGTTTCGGTGACCCTGGTGTTCGGCATCGGCGGCGTGCTGATCGGCAGCGGCGACGGCCCGGACGATTGGGGCCTGAAGGGCATCGCCTTGTGCGCCGTGGTGGCCATTGCCCTGAACCTGATCCTGCCGGGCAACGATGGCTGGAAGAACAAGAAACTGGATGACCAGTTGCCTTGAGTCTTCATTGAAATCCTGGGGCCGCCTTGCGGCCCCTCGTTTCAAAGCCAGGCGAGTTTCTCAGACCTTCTCGCACATCCCCGCCAACACCCTCACCCACTCCGGGTGATCATTCAGGCACGGCACCAGCACCAGCTCCTTCCCGCCCGCCTCGATGAACTGCTCCTTGCCCCGATCGCCAATCTCCTCCAGCGTCTCGATGCAATCGGCGACGAACGCCGGGCACATAACCAGCAGCTTCTTCACACCCGCCTTGCCCAGCTCATCCAGGCGCGTCTCGGTGTAGGGTTCGATCCACTTTGCCCGGCCCAGGCGCGACTGGAACGACACCGACCACTTGCCGTCCGGGATGCCCATCTTCTGCGCGAACGCCCTGGCCGTGGCCAGGCACTGGCCGCGATAGCACACCGCACGCATCTCGGCGCTGGCGTCCTTGCAGCAGTCGGCGGCCTGGAAGTCGTGGTTGCCGGTGGGATCGAGCTTCTTCAAGTGCCGCTCGGGCAAACCATGGAAGCTCAGCAGCAGGTGATCATAATCCTGTTCCAGATACGGGCGGGCGCTAGCCACCAGGGCATCGATGTAGTCTGGGTGGTCGTAGAACGGCCGCAGAATGCGGGTCTGCAAAGGCAGCTTGCGCTCGGCGATGGTCTGTTTCGCCAACTCCACGACCGTGGTCACGGTGCTGTCGGCGAACTGTGGATAGAGCGGCGCCAGCGTGACCTTGCGCACCCCTCGCGCGGCCAGGCGCTCCAAGACTTCCGGCAGCGCCGGTTGGCCGTAGCGCATGGCGATCTCCACCGGCCCATGGGGCCAATGGGCCATCATCGCCTGCTGCAGACGGCGGGTCAGCACCACCAGCGGCGAGCCCTCGTCCCACCAGATCGAGGCGTAGGCATGGGCCGACTGCTCGGGGCGCTTGATCAGGATCAGCGACACCAGCAATCGCCGCACCGGCCAGGGCAGGTCTATCACGTACGGGTCCATGAGGAACTGGTTGAGGTAACGGCGCACGTCGGCCACCGAGGTGGAGGCCGGCGAACCCAGGTTGACCAGCAGCAGGGCGTGATCAGTCATGCAGCGTCCTATGTCAGAGGCGGCTGGACAGGTTGTCCAGGGCCGATTGCAGATCGTTGAAACGGAACGTGAAGCCCGCCGCCAGCAGCCGCACCGGGCGCGCGCGCTGGCCACCGAGCAGCAGCGTCGACAGCTCGCCGAGCCCGGCCTTGAGCAGCAGCGCCGGCATCGGCATGAACGCCGGGCGATGCAAGGTGCGCCCCAGGCGCTTGGCGAACTCTCGATTGCGCACCGGCTCCGGCGCGCAGGCATTATAGGGACCGCTGGCTTCGTTGTGCTGCAAGAGAAAATCAATCAGGCCGATTTGGTCGTCGATATGCACCCAGGGCATCCACTGCCGACCATCGCCCAGCGGCCCCCCCAGGCCCAGCTTGTAAGGCAGACGCAGGCGCGACAAAAAGCCGCCATCGGCGGCCAGCACCAGGCCGGTACGCACCAGCACCACGCGGATTCCCAGGGCCTCGGCACGCTGGGCGGTTTCCTCCCAGGCGATGCACAGCTGGCTGGCGAAGTCCTCTTTCACTGGCGGCGAAGCCTCGGTCAGCTCACGCTCGCCACCGTCACCGTACCAGCCCACCGCCGAGCCGGAGATCAGCACCTGCGGCCGGCGCTCACGGCGCTCCAGCCAGGCCAGCAACTGCTCGGTGAGGGTCACCCGGCTGGTCCAGAGCAGATTGCGTCGCGCTGCGGTCCAGGGCCGGTCAGCGATCGGCGCACCGGCCAGGTTGACCACCGCGTCGACCTCGTCTTCATCGGCAATGTCCTCCAGCCGGGCGACGCCCCGCACGCCGGTGCCACAGATTTTCGCCACCTGTTCAGGGCGCCGGCTCCAGACCGTCAGGCGATGCCCTTGCTGGCGCCACACCTGGCACAGGTGTTGGCCGATCAGGCCGGTACCGCCGGTCAGCAATATATGCATGGCTGTGTCCTCACACTGGGCGGCCGTGGTCTATTTTTAAGATCAAGGCACTTTTTTGACCGAACGCTCTCGGATAAACATAGGCCAACCTGCCTATCGAGCGGAATAACCTTATACAAACATCGTGCATTGTACAGGTTTACCTGGCAGCGTAGGCTGCGTATAGCTAGGTTCGAAGAGGCCATCATGACAGTACCTATTGCCATCATCGGTGCCGGAATCGCCGGTTTGTCCGCCGCCCAGGCCCTGCAAAAGGCCGGACAGACCGTTCATTTGTTCGACAAGGGCCACGGCAGCGGCGGACGCATGGCCAGCAAGCGCAGCGATGCCGGCGCCCTGGACCTCGGTGCCCAATACTTCACCGCCCGCGACCGGCGCTTTGTCGAACAGGTCCAGCAATGGGTGGCCAATGGCTGGGCTGCGCAGTGGAAACCGCAGCTGTACAACTACCGCGATGGCGAACTGACCCCCTCCCCCGACGAACAAACCCGATGGGTCGGCGTGCCGCGCATGAGCGCCATCACTCGCGGCCTGCTCAAGGATGTCACGGTGAACTTCGGCTGCCGCATCGCCGAGGTGTTCCGCGGCAAGCAATACTGGCACTTGCAGGACACCGAAGGCTGCAGCCATGGGCCGTTCAGCCAGGTGGTGATCGCCGTGCCGGCGCCCCAGGCCACCCCGTTGCTGGCCGCCGCCCCCAAACTCGCGGCGGTTGCCGCCGGGGTGCAAATGGAGCCGACCTGGGCCGTTGCCCTGGGCTTCCAGACACCACTGGAAACCCCTATGCAGGGCTGCTTCGTGCAAGACAGCCCGCTCGACTGGCTGGCGCGCAACCGCAGTAAACCGGGCCGTGACGAGCACCTCGACACCTGGGTGCTGCATGCCACCTCCAACTGGAGCAAACAGCACATCGACCTGCCCAAGGAAGAAGTGATCGAGCAGTTGTGGGGAGAATTTGCCGAATTGGTCGGCTGCGTTGTCCCCGCACCGACCTTTGCGCTTGCCCACCGCTGGTTGTACGCACGCCCTGCCGTCAATCATGAGTGGGGCACGCTGGCCGATGCCGACCTGGGCCTGTATGCCTGTGGCGACTGGTGCCTGTCCGGTCGGGTCGAAGGGGCGTGGCTCAGCGGCCAGGAAGCCGCTCGACGCCTGCTGGAGCATCTGGAATAATCGAAAGCAAAATTATACAAAAAAATATTCTTGTATAAGTTTTCATCTGTGCTGGAATAGACTTGTACAAACTGTGCAGCCTGTACAAGTCATTCCGGAGACCGCGATGAACGCTTTCCCGCCCAGCGGCAAGCCACGTCTGGCCATCAGCGCCTGCCTGACTGGCCTGAACGTACGCTACAACGCCGGCCACAAAGCCTCCAGCCTCTGTCTCGAACTGCTCGACCAGCATTTCGACTGGGTCCCACTGTGCCCCGAGGTCGCCATTGGCCTGGGCACGCCCCGGGAACCCATTCGCCTGGTGGGCGATCCCGAGCACCCGGCTGTCACCGGTACGCGTAACAATGTCACCGATTTCGCCGGCCCGTTGCGTGCCTACGGCGCGCAGATGGCCGACGAACTCGACGATATCTGCGGCTACATCTTCATGCAAAAGTCACCGTCCTGTGGCCTTGAACGGGTCAAGGTCTACCAGGAGGACGGCCGCCCGGCCCACCAGAATGGCCGGGGCGCCTACGCTGCGGCATTCTGCGAGCGGCGCCCGGACCTGCCGGTCGAAGAGGAAGGCCGGCTGCACGATCCGGTGCTGCGGGAAAACTTCATCGCCCGCGTCTACGCCTACGCCGACTGGCGCCAACTGCTGCGCCAGGGCCTGAGTCGCGGCGCGCTGATCCGTTTCCATGCCCGCTACAAGTACCTGCTGATGGCGCACAATCCCCAGGCGTACCGCGGCCTTGGGCGCCTGCTCGGGAGCATGAGCCGCGACGATGATCCAGCGCAGCTCGGTCCGCGCTACTTCAGCCAGCTGATGCAGGCGCTACGCCGCTGCGCAAGCCGCGGCACCCACGGCAACGTGCTTCAGCACCTGAGCGGCTACCTGCGCAACGACCTCGGCCAGGCGGACAAGGCCGAGCTGCAACAGGTCATCGGCCAGTACCAGAAAGGCGTGGTGCCTTTGGTGGTGCCCTTGACCCTGCTCAAGCACCATCTGCGCCGTCATCCCGATCCCTACCTGCTGCAACAGGCCTACCTGCAACCCCATCCGGAAGACCTCGGACTGCGCAATGCCATCTGACCCCTTGCTGCCCATCGGCGAAGTGGCCCGCTTGACCGGCGTCAACCCAGTTACCCTGCGCGCCTGGGAACGCCGCTACGGCTTGATCACGCCGCAGCGCACGCCCAAGGGGCATCGTCTTTATCCCCAGGACCAGGTGCAGCGCGTCCAGGCCGTGCTGCGCTGGCTGGAGCGTGGCGCTGCGGTGAGCCAGGTGCGCGAACTGCTGGACAATGCCACGCACGCCACCGCGCCGATCCAGGGCGAATGGGGCGAGCGTATCGAACAGCTGATCAAGGCCATCGCCCGGCTTGCCCAGCGTCCCCTGGACCAGCTGATCAACCAGATGATCGCCCTCTACCCTGCTGTGACCGTCTGCGAGCGTCTGCTGCTACCGCTGCTTGAAGCCCTCGAACAGCGCTGGCAAACGCATTTCGACGCCCGGCTGGAACAAGTGTTCTTCCAAGGCTGGCTGCGCAGCAAGCTGGGGGCACGGGTCTATCACGACAGTCACTCGCTCGGTGGCCCCTGCGTACTGCTTGCCCGCACCGACGATGCACCTTTCGATCCGCAATTTTGGCTCTGCGCCTGGCTGCTGAGCAGCAACGGCTACGCTCTGGAGATCCTCGAGTGGTCAGTCGAGCCCCGCCAACTGCGCCAGGCCGTGGAGCAGTTGCGGCCGCAAGCGCTGCTGCTGCACCTCGGTCGCCGCCCCGACCTCGCCGTACTGGGCCGTGCGCTGCAGGACATCAACACGATGAAACTCCTGGGTGGCAACACAGTCACTCTCCATAAGGCGCAATTGCAGGCACTGTCGTTGACTGACCTGCACCTGTTCGACAGCCCGCAAACCGCCTTGCGCCGTCTTCAGCAATCCCGACCTTGAGCCTTCCCCCCATGCAACTGATCTGGCTGCGCAGCGACCTGCGCATCGACGACAACACTGCCCTCGCGGCCGCCTGTCAACGTGGCCCGACCGTGGCCCTCTGGATTGCCAGCCCCGGCCAGTGGCAGGCCCACGACGATGCGCCGTGCAAGGTCGATTTCTGGCTGCGCAACCTGCGACTGCTGCAACAGTCGCTGGCGGCACTGAACATTCCACTGCTGATTCGCACCACCGACACCTGGGCAGATGTCCCTGAATGCGTGCTCGGTGTCTGCCGTCAGCACCGCATAGAGGCCGTGCACTGGAACGACGAATACGGCATCAACGAGGCACGGCGGGACCAAGCGACATATGAAGCGCTGCAGCAAGCCGGGATCAGCGCCACCGGCCACCTCGACCAGCTGCTGTTCAGACCCGGCAGCGTGCTGACCCGCACCGGCCAGTACTTCCAGGTATTCAGCCAGTTCAAGCGAGTCTGCCTGGAGCACCTGCACCGCAGCCTCCCGCCGCTGGTTCAATCGGTACAGGCCCAGCAGTCCCTCGGTATTCATGGCGACGCCATCCCGCCGCAGATCGAAGGCTTCGAGCCCCCTTCCGACACCCTGCGCCAGCACTGGCCTGCAGGCGAGGATGAAGGCAGGCGGCGGCTACAGCGCTTCGTCGACGAAACCATCGACGACTACGCCCAACTGCGCGACCTGCCTGCCAAGGCAGGCACCAGCCAGTTGTCCCCCTATCTCGCCGCTGGCGTGCTCTCGCCGCGCCAGTGCCTACACGCGGCACTGGCGAGCAACAGGGGCGAATTCGACAGCGGCAGCGTCGGCGTGCAGACCTGGGTCAACGAGCTGCTGTGGCGCGAGTTCTACAAGCACACCCTGGTGGGCTACCCCCGAGTCTCCCGGCACCGCGCCTTCCGGCCGCAGACAGAAGCATTGCCCTGGCGCGACGCACCCGCCGACCTGCAGGCCTGGAAAGAGGGCCGAACCGGCTTCCCCCTCATCGATGCCGCCATGCGCCAGCTGCTGCACACTGGCTGGATGCACAACCGCTTGCGCATGATCGTCGCCATGTTCCTCAGCAAGAACCTGCTGATCGACTGGCGGCATGGCGAACGGCATTTCATGCGTCACCTGATAGACGGGGACCTGGCCGCCAACAACGGTGGCTGGCAGTGGAGCGCCTCGACGGGGACCGATGCGGTGCCCTATTTCCGAATCTTCAACCCCGTTACCCAATCGCAGCGTTTCGACCCCAAGGGAACCTTCATCCGTCATTGGTTGCCTGAGCTGGAAGAAAAAGATGATCGATCGATCCATCAACCGGTGAAATCTACGGATCTATTTGCTACTAATTATTACCTGAGTCCGATAGTCGATCTCGATAGCAGTCGCCAAAGAGCACTGGAGGCCTTCAAAGGCTTGTCCAACTGGCAGGATCAGAGGCATAACGCATGACACGTCGTTTCTGGGTCACAGGAGCCAGCCACGGAGTTGGGCTGGCGTTGGTGGGACAGTTGCTCGCATCGGGGCATCAGGTTGCCGCCAGTGGCAGGGATAGCCAGGAACTGGACACATTGGGCCAACAGCACGGCGCACGCCTGCTGCGCCTTCCCGCCCCCTTGCCGGAAGCGAGCCAACGGCTTCTGGCGAAATGGGGCGCACTCGACAGCCTGATCATCAACGCCGGCACCTGCGACTACCTGCCAGATGCTGTAGCGGATGGGGAGGTGTTCGAGCAGATCATCAGCAGCAACCTGCTGGCCACGCAGCAGTGCCTGGCCGGCGCCCTGTCACTGCTGGCCAAGGGCGAGAAACCACAGGTCATGGCCATCCTCAGTCGCTACTCGGCGTTGCAGCTGTTCGAGCCGAACCAGCCGCTCAGTGGCGGCAACAGCCTGCCGAAGTGGTTGAGCGAGCAACGCAACACCTTGCACGCGCTGGGCATCGACCTGACCGTGGTGGCGCCTCAATCGCTGAAAAACCCGGTGAGCTCGGTGCAGGCCATTCCGGAGCCCTGGACGGCGCAAAGCGCGGCGCAGGAGTTGCTGGCACGCCTGGATCAGCGCCAACCCGAGCTGGTACTGGAGGTGCTCAACCCAGGCGAACTGTGGCCACTGCCCAAGAGCAGCTGACTGCAGGCTTCAAGGCAGAAAGCGCTGCACGCTGCCGGATTGGTTCCACAACAGCGGCAGGACTTTCTGCAGGTTGCCTGGCTCGCCACTGCTCCAGAACGCCGTCGGCTGCGCCGGCCCGTCGCCGAGCAGCCCGCGAGCATCCAGCAGACGTTGCAGTTGGCGCGCCACGGCAGCGCCGGTGTCGATGATCGCCACATCCGCCGGCACCATCTCGGCCAGCATGGGCCGTAGGAACGGATAGTGGGTGCAACCCAGGATCAGGGTGTCGCAGCCGGCCGCCAGCAACGGTTTCACATAACCCGACAGCAACTGGCGCAGTTGCTCGCTGACCAGGTCCCCCGCCTCAATACGCTCGACCAGCCCAGGGCAAGGTTGGGTGATTACCCGCACGTCATTGGCGAAGCGGTCGAGCAAGGCAGCGAACTTGGCGCTTTGCAGGGTACCGGTGGTGGCCAGCACGCCGACCACGCCGGAACGGGTTGCCGCGGCCGCCGGCTTGACCGCCGGCTCCATCCCCACCAACGGCCAGTCCGGGTAAAGCTCGCGCAGGTCGGCCACCGCCGCCACCGTAGCCGTGTTGCAGGCCAGGACCAGCGCCTTGGCGCCCTGCTCATGGAAAAAACCGGCGATTAGTCGCAGGCGCTGGCGAATGTAGTCCGGCGACTTCTCGCCATAGGGCACATGGCCGCTGTCGGCCAGATAGAGCAACGACTCGTTGGGCAGCAGGCGCTGGATCTCGGCCAGCACCGACAAACCGCCAACGCCGGAGTCCATCACACCCACCGGCGCCGAACGCTCAGCCATGGCGATTGCCACACACGGCACAGGCGGGGTCGCGCTTGACCCGCAATTCGCGCATGCGGGTGCTCAGGGCGTCGATCAGCAGCAGGCGGCCGATCAGCGGCTCGCCGAAACCGGCCAGCAACTTCAGCGCTTCCAGTGCCTGCAGGCTGCCGACCAGCCCCACCAGCGGGCCGATTACCCCGGCCTCGCTGCAGGTCAGCTCGGCCTCGCTGCCATGGCCATACAGGCAGTGATAGCAGGGGCTGGTGTCGCGGCGGGTGTCGAACACCGACAACTGGCCCTCAAGGCGGATCGCCGCGCCGCTGACCAACGGTTTGCCCGCAACCACGCAGGCAGCATTGACCGCCTCGCGGGTGCCGAAGTTGTCGGAGCAGTCGAGCACCACATCGACCGCCGCCACTGCGGCGGCCAGCGAATCCTCATCCAGTGCCCGACGATGGGCGACCAGGCTGATCTCCGGGTTGATCGCCTGCAAACGCCTGATGGCCGAATCGACCTTGCTCATGCCGACGCTGTCGCTGTCGTGGATCACCTGGCGTTGCAGGTTGGTCAGGTCGACGGTGTCGAAATCGGCGAGATGCAGCCCGCCGACACCTGCCGCGGCAAGGTACAGCGCCACCGGCGAGCCCAGCCCGCCGAGGCCGATGACCAGCGCCTTGCCGTGTTTCAGGCGCAACTGCCCATCGATATCCACCTGCGACAGCAGGATCTGCCGGCTGTAGCGCAACAGCTCCTGGTCGCTCAGCATGACAGGCGCCCCAGACTGATACGTTCGTGGCCGCCCAGGTCGACACGGCTGGCGACATCGATGAAGCCCGCCGCTGCCAACAGGTCGCGTACAGCAGGCGCCTGGTCATAGCCGTGCTCGAGCAGCAGCCAACCACCGGGCTGCAGGTGTGCCGGGGCCTGGGCGACGATCACCCGCAGGTCGTCCAGCCCGTCTTCGCCGGCCACCAGGGCACTGCTGGGCTCGAAGCGCACGTCACCAGCCACCAGGTGCGGATCGGCGGCGCGGATATAGGGCGGGTTGCTGAGAATCATGTCGAAACGCTCACCCACAAGGGCGTCGAACCAGTGGCTGGCGCGCACCTGGACATTGCCCAGGCCCAGGCGCTCGCGGTTGCGCTCGGCCAAGGCCACGGCCTCGTCGATGCGGTCCACCGCCGTGACCTGCCACGCCGGGCACTCACTGGCCAGGGCCAGGGCGATGGCCCCGGTGCCGGTGCCCAGGTCGAGGACCCGGGCAGGCGTGGGCGGCACGAGTTCGAGGGCGGTTTCCACCAGCAGCTCGGTGTCCGGACGCGGAATCAACGTGTGTGGCGCGACTTCCAGGTCCAGTTTCCAGAACCCCTGCTGGCCGAGGATATAGGCCACCGGCTCACCGGCGCGACGCCGCTCGAGGTAGTCGGCGAACACCTGCGCCGCCTCGCTGCTGACGATGCGCTCGGGCCAGGTGTGCAGGAAGCTGCGCGACTTGCCCAGGGCCGCGGCCAGGAGCAACTCGGCGTCCAGCCGTTCGGTCGGCGAGTCCGGCAACTGCGCGTTGCGCAGCAGGCTGGCGATGATGGTCATTCAATCCCCCAGGGCGGCCAGCTGATCGGCCTGGTATTCGGCCAGCAACGGCTCGATCACGGCCTCCACGCCACCGGCGAGGATATCGTCCAGGGAGTAGAGCGTAAGGTTGATACGGTGGTCGGTGACCCGGCCCTGTGGATAGTTGTAGGTGCGGATGCGCTCGGAACGGTCACCCGAACCCACCAGCAGCTTGCGCTCGCTGGCGATGGCGTTCTGTGCGGCGCTGGTCTGCATGTCGTTCAGCTTGGCCGACAGCCAGGACATGGCGCGGGCACGGTTCTTGTGCTGCGAACGCTCTTCCTGGCACTCGACCACGATGCCGGTAGGCAAGTGGGTGATGCGGATCGCCGAGTCGGTCTTGTTGACGTGCTGGCCGCCGGCGCCGGAGGCGCGGTAGGTGTCCACGCGCAGGTCAGCCGGGTTGATCTCGATCGCCACCTGCTCATCTGGCTCGGGCAGCACCGCCACGGTGCAGGCGGAGGTGTGGATGCGGCCCTGCGATTCGGTTTCCGGGACTCGCTGCACACGGTGCGCGCCGGACTCGAACTTGAGCTTGCCGTAGACGCTGTCGCCTTCGACCCGGGCGATGATCTCCTTGTAGCCGCCGTGCTCGCCTTCGTTCTCGGAGAGGATCTCCAGGCGCCAGCCGCGTTTCTCGGCGTAGCGCGAGTACATGCGGAACAGGTCGCCGGAGAAGATCGCCGCCTCGTCGCCGCCGGTGCCGGCGCGGATCTCGAGGAACACGTTGCGCCCGTCGTTGGGGTCCTTGGGCAGCAGCATGCGCTGTAGTTGCGACTCCAGGGCCACTAGTTGCTCTTTCGCTTCCCGCACTTCTTCGACCGCCATCTCGCGCAGGTCGGGATCGGCGTCCTTGAGCAGCGCCTGGGCGCCTTCGAGGTCGTCCTGGACCTTGCGCCAGCCTTGATAGCAGGCGATCACCGGCTCGACTTCGGCGTACTCGCGGGAGTAGGCGCGAAAACGCATCTGGTCGGAAATGACTTCGGCGTCACCGAGCAGCGCGGTGAGTTCCTCGAAGCGATCCTGGAGCGTGTCCAGTTTGTTCAGCAGCGACGCTTTCATTGCGGGGATTTGTCCGTCGAGCCCTCGTGGAGGGCGAAGAGTTCCTGGGCCATGGCCAGCGCATCGAGGCGGCCTTCGGCGGAGAGCTTTTTCAGTTGCACGCTGGGGGCGTGCAGGAGCTTGTTGGTCAGGCCCCGGGCCAGCTGCATCAGCACGTCCTCGGGATTGCCGCCATTGGCCAACAGGCGCTGGGCTTTTTGCAGTTCTTCGTCGCGCAGGCGCTCGCTCTGCTGGCGGTAGGCCTTGAGCACATCCACCGCCGCCAGCTCGCGCAGGCGCACCATGAAGTCGTCGGCACCGGCCGAGACCAGCTCTTCGGCGGCCTGGGCCGCGCCCTGGCGGCTCTTGAGGTTTTCCGCGACCACTTCGTGCAGGTCGTCGACGGTATAGAGGTAGACGTCGTCCAACTCGCCCACCTGCGGCTCGATGTCACGCGGCACGGCGATGTCGACCATGAAGATCGGCTTGTGCCGGCGCTGCTTCAGCGCGCTTTCCACCGCACCCTTGCCGAGAATCGGCAACTGGCTGGCGGTGGAACTGATGACGATGTCGCTGTTGGCCAGTTCCTGCGGGATGTCCGATAGCAGCACGGCATGGGCGCCGAACTGCTCGGCGAGAATGCTGGCGCGCTCGAGGGTGCGGTTGGCCACGACGATGCGACGCACGCCCTGCTCGTGCAGGTGACGGGCGACCAGGGTGATGGTCTCACCGGCGCCGATCAGCAGCGCCTGGCTGCGGCCCAGGTCGGAGAAGATCTGCCTGGCCAGACTGACCGCGGCGAACGCCACCGAGACCGGGTTTTCGCCGATGGCGGTGTCGGTGCGCACCTGCTTGGCGGCGCTGAAGGTGGCCTGGAACAGGCGCCCCAGCAGCGGCCCGACGGTGCCGGCCTCGCGGGCCACGGCGTAGGCTGACTTCATCTGGCCGAGGATCTGCGGTTCGCCGAGTACCAGCGAATCGAGGCCGGAGGCCACGCGCATCATGTGCCGGACCGCATCGTGCTCTTCATGGACGTAGGCGCTGGCACGCAGTTCGTCGAGGCTCAGCTGGTGGTAGTCGGCCAGCCATTGCAGCACGGCGTCGGCGGCGAGGTGGTCCTGCTCTATATAGAGTTCGCTGCGGTTGCAGGTGGACAGGATCGCCGCCTCGCGGCTAGCGGTCAGTCGGCAGAGCTGCTGCAGGGCGTCGACCAGCTGCTCGGGCGTAAACGCCACGCGCTCGCGTACGTCTACCGAGGCAGTCTTATGGTTGATACCAAGTGCAAGAAAGGCCATGCAAGGTCGCTGGTTGGGACGTGAAGCCGATAATTGTCCTACTTCGCAGGTTTTAGAACAACCACCGTTCGCTATTGTGGCGATGCGGCGTGCCTATCGCTCCACACCGCCCCCCATCCCTGCCGTTGCCGTTGCCGTTGCCGTTGCCGTTGCCGTTGCCGTTGCCGTTGCCGATCTGGAGTCTAGCGCCATACCCAGCTAGCGACAGCTGCGCCAGTCCAGGCGCCGCCCGTACTTTCGCGACTTCAGGAGGCCGAACGCAGGCCTTGCGAAGGGAGGTGACGGGCATGGATGCCCATCAAGCGCTGCGCAAGAACTCCGCTCGGCCTCCTGAAGTCGCAATTGGCGTTGCCTGAACTACCGCGCGCTCAGAAGCAAAAACAAGGGCAAGGGCAAGGGCAAGGGCAGGATGCCTTGGGCTGGTTGCGAACCACCGCCCCGGCGCATTGTCCCTATACTCCGAAGCACCGCTTCACACCACGACCTTCGCAGGTGGGTTTGCCATCGCGCTTGTGTCATCATGCTCCGACCGCCGGTTTAGCCTCTTTAATAAGCCTCTATGAACAAATCCTACGCATTGCTGCTTGCCCTCGCCCTGCTTCAAGGCTGCCAGAGCCTGGCCCCGAAGACGGACGCCCAGTCGCCCGCCACCGATGCCGGCAAGAGCGCGGAAAAGCCCGTGGTGTATGGATCGTTCAAGCAAGACACCCTGTACAGCCTGCTGGTGGCTGAGCTGGCCGGCCAGCGCAACCGCTTCGACATCGCCCTGGCCAACTACGTCGACCAGGCCGAAAAGACCCAGGACCCGGCCGTCTCCGAGCGTGCCTATCGCATCGCCGAATACCTCGGCGCCGACGAACCGGCCCTGGACTCCGCGCTAATCTGGGCCCGCAACGATCCGCAGAATCTCGACGCCCAGCGCGCCGCGGCCATCCAGCTGGCCCGCGCCGGACGCTACGACGAATCCATGACCTACATGGAAAAGGTACTGCAGGGCCAGGGCGACACCCATTTCGACTTCCTCGCCCTGGCGGCGGCCGAGACCGACCAGAACACCCGTGATGGCCTGATGCAGAGCTTCGACCGCCTGCTGGTGAAATACCCCGACAACGGCCAGCTGGTGTTCGGCAAGGCCCTGCTGCTCAATCAGGACGACAAGCCGCAACAAGCCCTCGACCTGCTCGAAGCCCACCCGCCGCAGAACGGCGAGATCGCCCCGGTGCTGCTGCGCGCCCGCCTGCTGCAGGCCCTGGACCGTGGCCCAGAGGCCCTGCCGCTGCTGCGTGGGGCGATCCGCGACAACCCCGAGGACAAGCGCCTGCGCCTGACCTACGCCCGCACCCTGGTCGAGCAGGACCGCATCGACGACGCCAAGGCCGAGTTCGAGAGCCTGCTGCAGCAGTACCCCGAAGACGACGAGATCCGCTACTCGCTGGCCCTGGTATGCCTGGAGACCAAGCACTGGGACGAAGCCGAGGGTTACCTGCAGGAACTGGTCGAACGTGACGCCAACGTCGACGCCGCCCACCTCAACCTGGGCCGCATCCGCGAAGAACGCAGCCAGCCGGCAGCCGCCCTGCGCGAATACGCCCTGGTCGGCCCCGGCCCGGACTACCTGCCAGCGCAACTGCGCCAGGCCGATATCCTCATCGCCAACGGTCGCAGCGCCGAAGCCTCGCGGATACTCGCCGAAGCCCGCGAAGCCCAGCCGGACTACGCCATCCAGCTGTACCTGATCGAAGCCGAAAGCCTGGGCAACAACGGCAAGGAGGCCCAGGCCGGACAAGTGCTGGAGCAAGCGATCAAGCGCTACCCGGACGACCTCAACCTGCTCTACACCCGCGCCATGCTCGCCGAGAAGCGCAACGACCTGGCGCAGATGGAGAAAGACCTGCGCGCCATCCTGGCCCGCGAGCCGGAAAACGCCATGGCCCTCAACGCCCTGGGCTACACCCTGGCCGACCGCACCACCCGCTACAGCGAGGCCAAGGCGCTGATCGACAAGGCGCACCAGCTCACCCCAGACGACCCCGCGGTGCTCGACAGCCTGGGCTGGGTGGCCTATCGCATGGGCAACCTCGAGGAAGCCGAACGCCAGCTGCGCCTGGCCTTCGAGCGCTTCCCCGACCACGAAGTCGCCGCCCACCTGGGCGAAGTCCTCTGGGCCAACGGCAAGCGCCGCGAAGCCCGCCAAGTCTGGGCCAAGGGCTTCGAAGCCCAGGCCGACAGCCCCATCCTGCGCAAGACCTTGCTGCGCCTGACCGGATCCGAGAGCCTTTAAACCATGTTCCTGCGTCATTGCATCACCTTCACCCTTATCGCCCTGCTCGCCGGTTGCGCCGGCTTCGGCAGCAGGGAAGCCGTACAGGGCCAGGGCAACCCGCAGCTGTGGCGCGAGCACAAACAGCAGCTCGGCAGCCTCGACGGCTGGCAGATCAACGGCAAGGTCGGCATCCGCGCCCCGCGCGACTCCGGCAGCGGCACGCTGTTCTGGCTGCAACGCCAGGACTACTACGACATCCGCCTGGCCGGCCCCCTGGGCCGCGGCGCGGCGCGCCTGACCGGGCGCCCCGGAGGCGTGGTCCTGGAAGTGGCCAACCAGGGCCGCTACGAGGCCGCCAACCCCGAGGCGCTGCTGGAGGAACAACTGGGCTGGCGCCTGCCGGTATCGCACCTGGTCTGGTGGGTGCGAGGCCTGCCCGCCCCGGACAGCAAGAGCCAGCTGACCCTCGACGGCGACAGCCGCCTGGCCAGCCTTCACCAGGATGGCTGGCAGGTCGAGTACCTGAGCTATGTGGAGCAGAACGGCTACTGGTTGCCCGAACGGCTGAAGCTGCACGGCGAGAACATCGACGTGACCCTGGTGGTCAAGGACTGGCAGCCACGCCAGCTGGGGCATTGAACCTATGAACAAGCTGACCCTGCCCGCCCCGGCCAAGCTCAACCTCTGGCTGCACATCACCGGCCGCCGCGCCGACGGCTACCACGAGCTGGAAACCGTGTTCCAGTTCCTCGAGCACGGCGACGAGCTGAGCTTCGCCCTGCGCGAGGACGGCCAGATCCGCCTGCAGACTGAAATTGAAGGCGTGCCCCACGACAGCAACCTGATCGTCCGCGCCGCGCGCCTGCTGCAGGCACAGTCCGGCACGCCGCTCGGCGCTGACATCTGGCTACACAAGGTGTTGCCCATGGGCGGCGGCATCGGTGGCGGCAGCTCGGACGCTGCTACCACCCTGCTGGCGCTCGCGCACCTGTGGCAGCTGGACTGGGACGAAGACCGCCTGGCCAGCCTGGGCCTGTCGCTCGGCGCCGATGTGCCGGTGTTTGTCCGGGGCCATGCGGCCTTCGCCCAGGGTGTTGGCGAGCAACTGACCCCGGTCGACCCCGAGGAACCCTGGTATGTCGTGCTGGTGCCGCAAGTGTCTGTCAGCACAGCGGAAATTTTTTCGCATCCGGAGTTGACACGTGATTCCCTCCCCCTTAAGATGCGCCCCGTTCCCGAGGGAAACAGTCGAAATGACTGCCAACCGGTAGTAGAGCAACGGTATCCTGAAGTTCGCAATGCGCTGATTTCACTGGGTAAATTCACCGAAGCACGAATGACCGGCACTGGAAGTTGTGTGTTTGGGGCCTTCCCAAGCAAAGCCGAAGCTGATAAAGTTCTGGCCCTTCTTTCAGAGACCCAAACAGGGTTTGTGGCGAAAGGAAGCAATGTTTCGATGTTGCATCGCAAGCTGCAAGTTCTGATCAAGAAGTCGAGTTCATAAGAATTCGCAGCAACAGATACAGGGGCGTCGCCAAGCGGTAAGGCAGCAGGTTTTGATCCTGCCATGCGTTGGTTCGAATCCAGCCGCCCCTGCCATTTCTTATACTCATCCAGGTTACCCTCAGCCTTCAGGTACTGCGCGTGTCCAAGATGATGGTCTTCACGGGGAATGCCAACCCCGATCTGGCTCGGCGTGTTGTACGTCAGCTGCATATTCCACTGGGTGATGTTTCTGTCGGTAAATTCTCCGATGGCGAAATCAGTGCTGAAATCAATGAAAATGTCCGCGGTAAAGACGTCTTCATCATTCAGCCCACCTGTGCTCCAACCAACGACAATCTGATGGAACTGGTCGTGATGGCAGATGCCTTCCGCCGCTCCTCAGCGTCGCGAATCACCGCCGTGATTCCCTACTTCGGATACGCCCGCCAGGACCGCCGTCCGCGTTCGGCACGTGTAGCCATCAGCGCCAAAGTCGTCGCTGACATGCTCACTGTCGTGGGTATCGACCGTGTACTCACCGTCGACCTGCACGCTGACCAGATCCAGGGTTTCTTCGATATCCCCGTCGACAACATCTACGGCTCGCCCGTACTGGTCGACGACATCGAAGACCAGCGTTTCGAGAACCTGATGATCGTTTCCCCGGACATCGGTGGTGTGGTGCGTGCTCGCGCCGTCGCCAAGTCCCTGGGTGTCGATCTCGGGATCATCGACAAGCGCCGCGAAAAGGCTAACCACTCCGAGGTGATGCACATCATCGGCGACGTCGAAGGACGCACCTGCATCCTGGTAGACGACATGGTCGACACCGCCGGCACCCTGTGCCATGCGGCCAAGGCCCTGAAAGAACACGGTGCCGCCAAGGTCTACGCCTACTGCACGCACCCTGTCCTGTCGGGCCGCGCGATCGAGAACATCGAGAAGTCGGTACTGGACGAGCTGGTGGTGACCAACACCGTGCCGCTGTCCGCCGCTGCTCAAGCCTGTGACCGTATCCGCCAGCTGGATATCGCACCGGTTGTTGCTGAAGCGGTACGCCGCATCAGCAACGAAGAATCGATCAGCGCGATGTTCCGCTAAGCGGATCACTCGCTGACGAAAAGCGCCCCGCCCCAACACTGGTTGTTGGGG
Source organism: Pseudomonas sp. P65(2024) (assembly GCF_057480955.1). NCBI lineage: Bacteria > Pseudomonadati > Pseudomonadota > Gammaproteobacteria > Pseudomonadales > Pseudomonadaceae > Pseudomonas > Pseudomonas sp. P65(2024). The sequence goes on along the minus strand of NZ_JBLIYX010000009.1, from coordinate 95,883 downwards.
CGGGGCTTTTTTGCCATCCCCGTCTGGCGCTGGTCGCAAACGCCTTTCGGGAGGCTAATTTGGAGAAACAAAATGACTGACTTCATCCTGAACGCCCAAGCGCGTACTGACCTGGGGAAAGGTGCGAGCCGCCGCCTGCGTCACTCCGCCAGCATCCCTGCCGTTGTCTACGGTGGCAATAAAGAAGCCCAATCCCTGACCATCGTGGCCAAGGAAATTGCCAAGCTGTTCGAAAACGAAGCTGCCTTCAGCCACGTGATCGAACTGAACGTCGACGGCGCCAAGCAGAACGTCGTGGTCAAGGCCATGCAGCGTCACCCGGCCAAAGGCTTCATCATGCACGCCGACTTCGTTCGCGTCGTTGCTGGCCAGAAGCTGACCGCCAAGGTTCCAGTTCACTTCGTCGGTGAAGAAGCCCCGATCAAGAAAGGCGGCGAGATCTCGCACGTCGTTTCCGAGATCGAAGTGTCCTGCGAAGCCAAGGATCTGCCTGAGTTCATCGAAGTCGACCTGTCCAAGGCCGAAGTCGGCACCATCATCCACCTGTCGGACCTGAAAGCTCCGAAAGGCGTAGAGTTCGTTGCTCTGGCCCACGGTGATGACAAAGCTGTTGCCAACGTCCACGCCCCGCGCGTTGCCGCTGAAGCTGCTGAAGGCGCTGCCGAGTAATCCACTCGCACGCCGGCGTTGATCGGGTTACAGTGCCGCGCGCACCGTAACCCACCAACTCCAAGGAAGAGCCCCTGACGTGACCGCCATCCAGTTGATCGTCGGCCTGGGTAACCCCGGCCCCGAATACGAACAGACCCGGCATAACGCAGGGGCTCTTTTCGTTGAACGCCTCGCCAGCGCCCAGCGCGTTTCGCTGTCCGCTGACAAAAAGTATTTCGGCCTGACGGCTAAGTTCAGCCATCAGGGCAACGATGTTCGCCTGTTGATCCCCACCACCTACATGAACCGTAGCGGCCAGTCCGTGGCGGCTCTGGCCAATTTCTTCCGCATCAAGCCGGAAGCGATCCTGGTGGCCCACGACGAACTCGACCTGCCTCCCGGCGTCGCCAAGCTCAAGAGAGGCGGCGGCCACGGTGGGCACAACGGCCTGCGCGACATCATCGCGCAGCTCGGCAACCAGAACGACTTCCACCGCCTGCGGCTCGGCATCGGCCACCCGGGCGACGCCAAACTGGTCTCCAACTTCGTCCTGGGCCGGGCGCCACGCGCCGAGCAGGAGAAGCTCGACGCCAGCATCGATTTTGCCCTCGGCGTGATGCCCGACGTGCTGGCCGGCGACTTCGCCAAGGCCATGCGCGAACTGCACAGCCAGAAGGCCTGACACTTTACGAAAGGGGAATTCCCATGGGTTTCAATTGCGGCATCGTCGGCCTGCCCAACGTCGGCAAGTCCACCCTGTTCAACGCCCTGACCAAGTCCGGCATCGCGGCGGAGAACTTCCCCTTCTGCACCATCGAGCCGAACAGCGGCATCGTGCCGATGCCCGACGCGCGCCTCAACGCGCTGGCCGAGATCGTCAAGCCGAACCGCATCCTGCCGACCACCATGGAGTTCGTCGACATCGCCGGCCTGGTCGCCGGTGCCTCCAAGGGTGAAGGCCTGGGCAACAAGTTCCTCGCCAACATCCGCGAGACCGACGCTATCGCCCACGTGGTGCGCTGCTTCGAAGACGAGAACGTGATCCACGTCTCCAACAGCGTCGACCCCAAGCGCGACATCGAGATCATCGACCTCGAACTGATCTTCGCCGACCTCGACAGCTGCGAGAAGCAACTGCAGAAGGTCGCCCGCAACGCCAAGGGCGGCGACAAGGAAGCCCTGGCTCAGAAGGCCATCCTCGAGCAGCTCATCCCCCACTTCACCGAAGGCAAGCCTGCGCGCAGCCTGATGAAGAACATGAGCGCCGAAGACAAGGCGGTGATCCGCGGCTTCCACCTGCTGACCAGCAAGCCGGTCATGTACATCGCCAACGTCGCCGAAGACGGCTTCGACAACAACCCGCACCTGGATGTGGTCAAGGCCATTGCCGAGGAAGAAGGCGCGGTGGTGGTGCCGGTGTGCAACAAGATCGAAGCCGAGATCGCCGAGCTGGACGACGGTGAAGAGAAAGACATGTTCCTCGAGGCCCTGGGCCTGGAAGAGCCTGGCCTGAACCGCGTGATCCGCGCCGGTTACGAGTTGCTCAACCTGCAGACCTACTTCACCGCAGGCGTGCAGGAAGTGCGTGCCTGGACCGTACGCGTGGGCGCTACCGCCCCACAGGCGGCCGGCGTGATCCACACCGACTTCGAGAAAGGCTTCATCCGCGCCGAAGTGGTGGCCTACGACGACTTCATCCAGTTCAAGGGTGAGGGCGGCGCCAAGGAAGCCGGCAAATGGCGCCTTGAAGGCAAGGACTACATCGTCAAGGACGGTGACGTGATGCATTTCCGCTTCAACGTCTGATACCCCGCTCCTGAAAAAACCCGCTGCGGCGGGTTTTTTTTCGCCTGCTGGGCGGAAAAAGTTGAGTGTTCGCACGACTGACTGCCAGCAGACTTGGATTTAACCCACCGCGCAAGCAGCCCAGGCTGGACGCTTTTCCGTGAACAGGCCTACTCCATGACGCAGCAGACCCAACGCCCCAAGGCAGTCCCCACCGTGCAGGTGAATACCGACGAAGTGATCGTCACCGAATGGCGCTTCGCCCCCGGCGCCGAGACCGGCCAGCATCGCCACGGCCTCGATTACGTGGTGGTACCGATGACCGACGGCACCTTGTTGCTGGAAACCCCGGAGGGTGACAAACACGCCCCCCTGGTGGCAGGCCAGAGCTACTTCCGCAAAGCCGGCGTGGAACACAACGTGGTCAATGCCAGCGATCACGAGATCGTGTTCATCGAGACCGAGTTGAAATAACATGGCCTCACGCAGGCCGCTCCTACACCTGCGTGAACCGGGATAACCGAAGCACTGCCTCGAAACCCGATGGACCTGACCACTGCCGGTCAACCGTCGGGACAAATGGGTCCGGACCTTGGCCGGCCCGTTTATCGGAGGCAACACATGAGCCCGCGTATCTGGCTGCTGGCCCTGGCGACATTCGCCACGGGCATGGCGGAAAACATCACGGTCGGCATCCTGCCGGCCCTGGCCGATGGCCTGGACGTTCCGCTCGGCGTGGCCGGGCAACTGACCACCGTCTTCTCCCTGAGCTTCGCCCTCGTCGCGCCCTTCTCTCCCCTGCTCACCACACGCTTGCCGTTGCGTGGCCTGCTGTGCGCCACGTTGGCTTTGTTCGCCCTGTGCAACCTGCTCGCGGCCTGGGCGCCCGGTTACACCGCGCTGTTGATCGCCCGTATCGGCATGGCCACAACCAGCGCGATGACCTGCCTGACGTGCACACTGATGGCCACGCGCATGGCGCCCGAAGCCCTGCGCGGGCGCGCCATCGGGGTAATCTTCATGGGTATCTGCAGCTCGCTGATACTGGGTGTGCCGGCCGGCATGCTGCTGTGCGACGCCCTGGGCTGGCGCGGCGTGTTCCTCGGCCTTAGTGCCTTGACGGTAGCGGTGCTGCTGATGGCCTGGCGCGGGCTGCCGACGCTGCAGAGCACCGAACGCATCGCCCTGGCCAGCTACGTGCGCCACCTGCGCGATAGCCGCCTCACGGCCGCGCAGGGGGTATCGCTGTTGATGATCGCCGGGCACTTCACTGTATTCGCCTACCTCGCGCCTTACGCCCAGCAGGTCGCCCATGTACCGCCGCAATGGCTGGCAGCGGTGTTCGCGGCATTCGGCATTGCCGGTGTCTCGGGCGGCTATGTCGGTGGCTGGATGGCCGATCGGTTGGGTGTGGCCAAGGCCATCCTGCTGGCGCCTCTGTTGTACCTCGCCAGCCTGCTGATGCTACCGCTTAGCGCGGGCACGCCGTGGCTGTTCCTGCCGGCGATGATGCTCTGGGGCGGGCTGAGCTGGACCACCTCGCCAGTGGTGCAGAGCTACCTGGCCAGGCGCGGCGAGGATACCTTCCCGGCGGGCATGAGCCTGAACATGTCGGCCATGCACCTAGGCGTCGGATTGGGCTCGGCCATCGGTGGCGTGGTGATCACAGGCTCGGCACTGGAAGCCACGCCTTGGGCCGGGGCATTATTGACCGCTCTGGCAGCGGGGTTGGCGATCTGGTCCGCGACACCTGCGAATGGCATATTGAAACTGGCGCGGTAATCGCTCACCGCACCAGTGAAAGCGCTACTTGGCCAACTTGCTGTAGCTGGTCATCAGGTTGCGATAATCGGGGATGTGGTTGGAGAACAGCGTGCCCAGCCCCTCGATGTCATTGCGCCAGTCGCGGTGCAGCTCGCATGCCACGCCGAACCAGGTCATCAGTTGCGCGCCCGCGGCCTCCATGCGCCGCCAGGCCGAGTCGCGGGTCAACTCGTTGAAGGTGCCGGAGGCGTCGGTGACGACGAATACATCGAAACCCTCCTCCAGCGCCGACAGCGCCGGGAAGGCCACGCAAACCTCGGTGACCACCCCGGCGATGATCAGTTGCTTCTTGCCGGTGGCCTTCACCGCCTTGACGAAGTCTTCGTTGTCCCAGGCATTGATGTTGCCGGGGCGGGCAATGTAGGGCGCGTCGGGGAATTGCTCCTTGAGCTCGGGCACCAGAGGGCCGTTGGGGCCGGTTTCGAAGCTGGTGGTGAGGATGGTGGGCAGCTTGAAATACCTGGCGAGGTCGGAAAGCGCCAGCACGTTGTTCTTGAAGCGGTCGGGGTCGATATCGCGCACCAGCGACAGCAGGCCGGTCTGGTGGTCGACCAGCAGTACTGCGGCGTTGTTCTTGTCCAGGCGGTTGTAGTGGAAAGCCATGGCTGAACTCCTTGCTTCAAAGGTAGGGAGTTTCAGCGTAGGCAAACATGGCGTGCAGGGCCGACCGTCAGTCGCTTGAACTTCATTGAACCAAACGTGTTCCGTGGAGCTGGCTGTAGGAGCGGCTTCAGCCGCGATCATCCGCGAAACGGATGCCAGGCTCCGTGGTGTCCGCATCGCGGCTGAAGCCGCTCCTACGGAGGGTTCTCGCCAGCCATTGGTTCACGATTTCCTGAACTGATTATTTGCCCACAGCGATTTTTCCCACCGCCCACCGCCACCAGAATCGCTTCACCAACAATCACAATAAACCGTGAGGCCACTCCCGTGGACCAGACACTCCAGGTACGGCAGGCCGCCGCCGACCTCGTCGCCGCCTTCGCCAGCAACGATACCGCCCGCTACTTCGCCTGCTTCAGCGAAGATGCCACCTTTCTCTTCCACACCGTGCCGCAACCGCTGCTGTCACGCCGAGCCTACGAAGAACTCTGGGCCAGCTGGCAGGCGGACGGATTCGTCGTGCTCGGTTGCGAGTCGAGCAACGCGCAGGTGAGCCTGCAGGGCGACGTGGCGGTCTTCATGCACGATGTGGCCACGCGCCTGCGCGTCGCCGGCGAAACCTTAGACCTGAACGAGCGCGAGACCATCGTCTTTCGGCTGCACGGCGAACGCTGGCTGGCCTGTCACGAACACTTGTCGGTCATCTCGCCGGCCTGATTCCCTTTCAAGCGGCCCTGCCGCACTGCCATCGCACCCACAACAAGGCCGCCCGACGGCCGACAACATTCGCGCTGGAGCATCACCATGAGCCACTCGACCGGTATCGAGACCAATGGCGTCGAACAGATCCCCGACGATCAACGCGACGCCACCCCGCTGGACCTGTTCCGCCTGATCTTCGGCGGCGCCAACACCTTCGCCACCTCCGTGCTGGGCAGCTTCCCCGTGCTGTTCGGGCTGTCGTTCCAGGCCGGCGTCTGGGCGATTTTGCTCGGCGTCGGCGTGGGCGCGTTGATCCTTGCGCCGATGGGCCTGTTCGGCGCGCTCAACGGCACCAACAACGCGGTATCGTCCGGCGCCCACTTCGGCGTGCACGGGCGTATCGTCGGCTCGTTCCTGTCGCTGCTGACCGCCGTGGCGTTCTTCTCGCTGTCGGTGTGGAGCTCGGGCGATGCCCTGGTCGGCGGCGCCAAGCGCCTGGTCGGCCTGCCGGAAACCGACCTGACCCTGGGCCTGGCCTACGGCCTGTTCGCGGTGCTGGTGCTGGTGGTGTGCATCTTTGGTTTTCGTTTCATGCTTTGGGTCAACAAGATCGCGGTGTGGGCCTCGAGCCTGCTGTTCCTGCTGGGCATCTTCGCCTTCGCCGGGCCCTTCGACGCGGGCTACGCCGGCAGCGTCAACCTCGGCCAGGCCGGTTTCTGGGCGGCGTTCGTCGGCGCGGCGATCCTGGCCATGAGCAACCCGGTGTCGTTCGGCGCCTTCCTTGGCGACTGGTCGCGCTATATCCCGCGCGAGACCGCCAAGTCGCGCATCATGCTGGCAGTGATCCTCGCCCAGGCCGCCACGCTGATTCCGTTCCTGTTCGGCCTGTGCACCGCCACCCTGGTGGCCAGCCAGGCACCGGACTACATCGCCGCCAACAACTACGTCGGCGGCCTGCTGGCGATCTCGCCGGGCTGGTTCTTCCTGCCGGTGTGCCTGATCGCGGTGATCGGCGGCATGTCCACCGGCACCACGGCGCTGTACGGCACCGGCCTGGACATGTCCAGCGTGTTCCCGCGCCTGCTCAGCCGCGCCGCCGCCACCCTGCTGATCGGCGTGCTGGCCATCGGTTTCATCTTCGTCGGCCGCTTCACCTTCAACCTGGTGCAGAGCGTGTCGACCTTCGCCGTGCTGATCATCACCTGCACAAGCCCCTGGATGGTGATCATGATCCTCGGCCTGATCACCCGCCGCGGCTTCTACCACGCCGATGACCTGCAGGTGTTCACCCGCGGCCAGCAGGGCGGCCACTACTGGTTCGACCATGGCTGGAACTGGCGCGGCATGGGCGCGTGGATCCCCAGCGCTGTGGTCGGCCTGTGCTTCGTCAACCTGCCGGGGCAGTTCGTCGGCCCGCTGGGCGAGCTGGCCGGCGGCATCGACCTGAGCCTGCCGGTGACCCTCGGCATCGCCGCCGTGCTGTACCTGATCCTGCTCAACCTGTTCCCTGAACCCGCTGGCGTGTATGGCCCACAAGGCCCGCGCTGGGTGCGCTGCAAAAGCACACCCGTAAAGCCTGTGACCACCGCCGAAATGGCCTGACCGGAATCCGACCATGACCACACCTCACTACATCGACGGCCGCTGGGTCGAAGGCCTGGGCAGCGACTGCATCGTTGTCCACAACCCGTCCGACGGCCAGCCGTTCAGCGAACTGATGGCCGCCAGCAGCGCCCAGGTCGACCAGGCCGTGGCCGCCGCGCGTCGTGCCCTGGCGTCCTGGAAAACGGTCAGCGCCGCCGAGCGCGCCACCTACCTGCGCGGCTTCGCCGAACAGTTGGGCCAGCGCCGCGACGAGCTGATTGCCCTGCAGATGCGCAACAACGGCAAGCCGCGCCACGAGGCCGAGATCGACCTGGACGACGCCATCGCCACCTTCGCCTACTACGCAGACCTCGCCGAGCAACTGCCGGCGAAGAACCGTGACGTGCCCCTGGCCGCGCCCGGCTTCAGCGCCCGCACCCGCCTGGAGCCGGTGGGCGTGGTCGGCCTGATCGTGCCGTGGAACTTCCCGCTGGTGACCAGCGCCTGGAAGCTCGCCCCGGCCCTGGCGGCCGGCTGCACCGTGGTGCTCAAGCCTTCCGAAGTCACCCCGCTGATCGAGCAGGCCTACGGCCAGATCGCCGAGGTGCTGGGCCTGCCGGCCGGCGTGCTGAACATCGTGGGCGGCAAGGCCGAGACCGGCGCCGCCCTGAGCGGCCACAACGGCCTGGACAAGCTGTCGTTCACCGGCAGCAACGGCGTCGGCAGCCAGGTGATGCGCGCCGCCGCGGCCCAGTGTCGGCCGGTGACGCTGGAGCTGGGCGGCAAGTCGGCCATCGTGGTGTTCGACGATTGTGATGTCGACCAGGCGGTGGAGTGGATCGTCGCCGGCATCACCTGGAACGCCGGGCAGATGTGCTCGGCCACCTCGCGCCTGCTGGTGCAGGACGGCATCGCCGATGCCCTGCTGCCGCGCTTGCAGGCGGCGCTGGAGGCATTGCGCGTGGGCAACCCGCTGGCGGAAGAAGTGGACATGGGGCCGCTGACCAGCCAGGCGCAGTGGCTCAAGGTCGCCGGCTATTTCGCCACCGCCCGCGAAGAGGGCCTGACGTGCCTGGCCGGCGGCAAGGCGCTGGACCGTGACGGCTGGTTCGTCAGCCCGACGCTGTACGTGGACGTACCAGTGAGCAGCCGCCTGTGGAGCGAGGAGATCTTCGGCCCGGTGCTCTGCGCACGACGCTTCGGCACCGAGGCCGAGGCCATCGCCCAGGCCAACGACAGCCGCTTCGGGCTAGTGGCCACTGTCTGCTCCGCCGACCTGGAACGCGCCGAGCGCGTGGCCGATGCGCTGGAGGTCGGGCATGTGTGGATCAACTCGGTGCAGGCGGTGTTCGTCGAGACCTCGTGGGGCGGGACCAAGGGCAGTGGGATTGGGCGAGAGCTTGGGCCTTGGGGGCTTTCGGGGTATCAGTCGGTGAAGCATGTGACGCGGTGTTTGGGGTGAGTAGCTGAGCCCTTTCACAGGGCGCGTGAGGCTGGCAGGTGTTCGACGGCAGCCTTGCAGCGCCTGCGAGATCGAGCGCCGCCCGCGCGACGCAAGGCCGCTCCCACATTTGTTGCAACGTACCGAACCTGTCAGGCCATGGTTGCCCGCCTTGGTGCCTGTCTTGAGACAGGTGAGGCGCCAGTGGTGCCTACACTGAAACCGCGTCGTACCAGCAAGGCGGATCCGGTAATGGCACAGGTTTGACTGGCCCGAAACAGATGCAGGAGCGGCCTTGTGTCGCGAAAGGGCTGCGAAGCGGCCCCAGGGTCTGCGCCACAAGACAGATCGCCGGGGCCGCTTTGCGGCCCTTTCGCGGCACAAGGCCGATCCTACAAGAGCCGAGATAGCCTCACACCGGCTCGTCGGCCGGTCGCCCATTCTCCTGCACCAACACCATGCTCTGCGGCGACGACAGGGCGATGCCCTCGTCACGCAAGCGCCCGAGGATGGTGAACAGCAGGTCGCTGCGCGTGCTCGACACCTGCCGCGGCGAGGCCACGTAACCGCTCACACCGATCACCATGCCACTGCTGGTCAGGTCCTTGAAGGTCACCGACGTGGCCGGCGCATCGAGGATCGACTCATGCTCCTTGTACGCCGCCAGCAACACCTCGCGCACCTTCGCCGGGTCAGTCTCCAGCGGCAGCGTCAAGGTAATGCCAACCACGCCCAAGGCATTGGCCATGGTCACGTTGCGCACGTTCTGCGAGATGAACTGCGAGTTGGGCACGATCACCGTCGAGCGGTCGGACATCTGAATCTCGGTGGCGCGCACGTTGATCCGGCGAATGTCACCCTCGACACCGGCCAGGCTCACCCAGTCACCCACCTTCACCGGGCGCTCGGTAAGCAAAATCAGGCCGGAGATGAAGTTCTGCACGATCTGCTGAAGGCCGAAACCGATACCCACCGACAGCGCGCTGACCACCCAGGTCAGGCTGGTCAGGTTGATGTGCAGGGTGGACATCACCAGCATGGCCAGGAACAGGAAGCCCAGGTAGCCGACCAGGGTCACCAGCGAGGCGCGCATGCCGGCGTCCATGTCAGTCTCCGGCAGCAGGCGCTCGCTCAGCCAGCGCTTGACCACGCGGATGGCGAACCAGCCACCGATGAAGATCGCCACGGCCAGGAAGATGTCCTGGGGCACGATGTTCAGGTTGCCCAGCACCTTGCCGCCGGTGCCGTCCCAGTCCGCCAGGCTCAGCAGTAGCTCGCCTGGGCTCGTGCCCGAAGGCATGAACACCAGCAGCGCGGCGGCGAACAGCAACAGCGTGCGACCGATGCCCGCCAGCACCGTGCTGGCCTGGGCCTGGTGGCGTTGCTGCAGGCCAAGCGCCGAGGCCAGCGCCAGGCCACCGGGCTGACGGGGCGACAGCAGGGTTTCGCACAAGTCGCCGAACACCGTCACCAGCAGGTAGGCACAGACCACCACCACGCTGATCCACAGCAGCTTGGCGGTAAGGAAGTAGGCCAGCGTCAGGTAGCCGGCCAGCAAGGTCAGCAGGATCGCCAGCACCCACACCACGATCACGAACGGGATCAGCCCGGCCAGGCCCTTGGGCCGCTCCAGGTCATGCTGGCGACGGGCGCGGCGGTAGCGCAGCAGGGCCACGACAAACAGCAGTGACACCACCAGCGCGGTCAGGCCGTTGGTGGCCAGGGTCAGCGCCAGGCTGGTGCCGATCACGCTGTTGATGCGCTCCTGGGTGAGCAGCACCATCAGCGCCAGGGCCAGGACCTTTGGGAACCAGCCCAGGGCGCTGGCCACTTCGTCGGGGATCGGCGGCAGGCGCCAGGACGGGCGCTGCAACATCAGCATGGCGCGGCCCAGGCCCGAGATGAAGGCGCTGAAGATCACCAGGGCGAGGATATGGTTGGTCAGGCTGGCGAGGTCCGTGCCCAGCTCCGCGCTGCTCTCCAGGCCCCAGCGCAGCAGCGACACCGAGCCGGAAATGGTGCCCAAGGTCGCCAGGCTGACGCTCAGCGCCAGGGCGCTGCGGCGCAGGCGGCCTTCGGGCAGCCAACGGATCATGGCGTCGGCCAGCAGGCGCTCCAGTACCCGGCGCACCAGGGTCCAGACCAGCACCGCCGCGACCAGCGCGGTAATGAACAGCCAGCGGTGCTCGGCGCTGAAAGCGCTGGCCATGGCGTCCGACACCTCGCCCCGCAGGTCGCGCAGGCGCGCCACGTCGTCGTCGGTGGGGCGGATCAGGCTCGACCAGAACGCCGGGCTCAACGGGCTGGCGGCGCGGCTGGTGATCTGCGAGTTGAACAGGCTGCGGCGCAGGTTGACGATCTGTGTCGACAGGTCACGGGCCGACTGGGTCAGCGTGGTGGCGTCCTTCTGCTCGGCGACCAGCTTGTTCTTTTCGTCGTTAAGCTGCTTGCGCTGGCGGGTCAGGCTCTCGGCCTCCTCCTCCAGCGGCGGGCCAAGCACGTTGAGCTGGTCGTCCAGGCGCTGCACGTCGGCGGTGCGCTGGGTGGCCAGCACATCGGCCTGGCGTTGCACCTGCAGGGCCGACTGGCGCAGTTGCGCGAGCAGGTCGTCATTGGCATTGCTGGTGACGCCCTGGCGGATCTGGTCGAGCCGTTCGCTCAACGCCTCCAGGCTGGCGTTCTCGTCCAGCACCTGCTGTTCGGCCACGGCCAGGCGCGATACCGGCGTGGCCGGCTGGGCCCATGCCGGCATGGCCAGGCACAACAGCAGGGCGAAAATCCCCGCATAGAATCGGTCAAGGCTGACACGCCTCATCGAAGGTTCCTCTACACAACTCGACAGGGCGTGGATTCTACGCGGTCTGGAGGCTCAGGAGAGTGCCGTCTCTCGGTCCAGCAGCTGGCGCTTGCGTTCGATGCCCCAACGGTAGCCGCTGAGGTCGCCGTCGCGGCGTACCACCCGGTGGCAGGGAATGGCCACGGCGATCGCGTTGGCCGCGCAGGCCTGGGCGACGGCCCGCACGGCCTTGGGCGCGCCGATGCGCTCGGCGATGTCGGTGTAGCTGACCGTGGTCCCCGCCGGCACCTCGCGCAGCGCCTGCCAGACCCGCTCCTGGAACGCCGTGCCCTGCACATCCAGGGGCAGCGCCAAGCCCAGGGCCGGCGCCTCGACGAAGCCGATCACCTCGGCCACCAGCCGCTCGAAGGCGTCATCGCCGCCGATCAGCTGGGCCTTGGGAAATTTGTCCTGCAGGTCCTTGAGCAAGGGTTCGGGCTCGTCACCGAGCAGGATCGCGCAGATGCCCCGTTCGCTCTGGGCCACCAGGATCGCCCCAAGTGAGCATTGGGCCAGGGCGAAACGGATGGTCGCGCCCTGGCCGCCGGCACGGTATTCCCTGGGGCGCATGCCCAGGCGCTCGCCGGCGCTTTCGTAGAAGCGGCTGTTGGAGTTGTAGCCGGCGTCGAAGATGGCTTCGGTGACACTGCCGGCGGCGTCCAGATGCTGTCGCAGCCGCTGGGCGCGGAAGGCAGAGGCATAAGCCTTGGGGGTCAGGCCGGTCTCGGCCTTGAACAGGCGGTGCAGGTGGAACGGGCTGACGTTCAGCTCGCTGCCGAGCTGGTCGAGGTTGGGGGCGGTCTGGCTGGCCTCGATCAGGCGGCAGGCGCGGGCCACCAGCTCGGTACGGCGGCTGCCCTGCCCACCCTTGCAGCGCTTGCACGGGCGATAACCGGCGGCCTCGGCCTGGGCAGCGGCGCTGAAAAATTCGACGTTCTCGCGCTTGGCCAGGCGCGACTTGCAGGCGGGCTGGCAATACACGCCGGTGGTGCGCACGGCGTAGACAAAGTGGCCTGTGGCGGCCGTGTCGCGAGCCTGCACGGCGTGCCAGCGTTCGGCGTCGGTGGTGTAGGTGGTCGGGGCGGGCTTCATCAGGGGCCTCTCCTGGGATTCGATACCGTCAGCCTGGCAGGGTGGATGATGCGTGGAACTCCGATTCTTGCGGTGTTTTCACGGGCCCCGCGATAGGGCCATGCAGGAAAGCTTCAAGCCCGCCACAGGTACCAGGCCGCCACGGTGCGATGAGGACTCCACGCACCACCCAGCGCCCGCATCTGCGCAGGCGTCGGCGCCTTGTCCAAGCCTTTCATGCGCCGATACCCCTCGCGCACGCCAAAATCATCCACCGGCAGGATATCCGATCGCTCCAGGCTGTAGATCAGCAGCATCTCCACCGTCCAGCGCCCGACCCCACGCAGCGCCACCAGACGCTCGACCAGCGCGGCGTCCGGCAGGCTCAGCGCCTCTTCCCGGCTGGGCACCACACCCTCCAATCGCGCCTGGGCGATCCCATGAACCGTGGCAATCTTGCTCGCGGAGAACCCACAGGCGCGCATCGCCTCAGGCGTCACCGCCAGCAGCTGTTCGGGCGCGGGAAACGCCCCATCCGGGAACAGCGCCAGCAACCGCCCGAGGATCGCCTCGGCCGCCCGTGCATGCAATTGCTGATAAGCGATGGCCCGCACCAGCGCCTCGTACGGCTCGCGCCCGGGCGTGGCACGGTGCAGGCAAGGCCCCACGGCGGCAATATGCCGCGCCCAGTCCGGGTCCTGCCCGGCCAGCCAGGCAGCGGCATCGTCAAAGGCCTGCGGGGATAGGTCTGCAAGGATCATCAAAGGCGTTCGCACAAGTCACGATCCCCTAGCCTAGCCCAACCGTTCATCGGTGAAACGCTCAATCTTGCTCATCGAGTCGGAGGCCTACCATTGATCCGCCCGCATCGCCCCGCATAGAATTGAGAACTATTAACAATCACATTATCCAGGCAGGCTCTCCAGACGATGCAGATCGAAGACACGCTGAAACCGGCCGAGGTCGATCTGCTCTATCAGGCACACCACCGCTGGCTACGCGGCTGGCTCGGCGCCCGGGTCGGCTGCCGAGAGCACGCCGCGGACCTGGCCCAGGACACCTTCGTGCGCCTGCTCAAGGCGCGCCAGGTTTCACCGCTCAAGGAGCCACGGGCCTACCTGAGCAGCATCGCCCGCGGCCTGATGATCGACCAGTTCCGCCGCCGCGCCCTGGAAAAAGCCTACCTCGAGAGCCTGGCCAACCTGCCCGAGCAAGAAGCCCCCAGCGAGGAACAGCGCCTGCTGATCCTCGACACCCTCGAACGCCTCGACCGCGCCCTGCAACGCCTCAAGCCACGGGTGCGCCAGGCGTTCCTGCTGGCACAGCTCGACGGCCTCACCCTCACCCAGGTCGCGCAGCGCCTGGACGTTTCCCGGGCCACCGTCGAGCGCGACCTGGCCAAGGCCTTGGGTGTCTGCTACCGGATCCGCTACGCCGATGCCTGACCAGAACCCGAGCCAGGCCCAGGTCGACCAAGCCATCGAATGGCTGGTGAAACTGCGCTACGACAGCCCCGGCCCACACACCGAACAGCAGTTCCAGCGCTGGCTGGCCAGCCACCCGCAGCATGCCCAGGCCTGGCAGCGGGTCAGCAGCCTCGGCGACGAACTGGCCAGCCTGCCCGCCGAGCTGAGCCGCCAGACCCTGGCCGGCAGCGAACGCCGCCGCATGAGCCGGCGCGACCACCTCAAGCTACTGTCGCTGCTCGCGCTCGGCGCCAGTGTCGGCTGGGCCGCGCGCGAGCCCCTGAGCCTGCCGGCGCTGATGGCCGACAGCCGCACCGCCACCGGCGAGCGTCGTGAGCTGCTGGGCAGCGACGGCAGCCTTATCCGCCTGAACACCGCCAGCGCCATCGACCTGCGCTACAGCGACGAGCAGCGCCAACTGACCCTGTTGCGCGGCGAGGTCAGCCTGGACGGCAACACCAACGACAACCGCCCGTTCACCATCGACACCCGCGTCGGCGCCCTGAGCACTCAGGGCGGTCAACTGCTGCTGCGGGAGAATGCCCAGGGCCTGCTGCTGGCCGTGCGCCGCGGCGAGGTGACGCTGTTCCCCGCTTCTGCCGCCGCGCATCGGGTCAAGCCCGGCGAAGTGCTGCAGGTGTTCGCCCAGGGCGACTTCCAGCCCGCCACCCTGCACGGTGACCCCTGGGGCTGGACCGATGGCGTACTCAGCGTGCAGCAGATGCCCCTGGGCGAGTTCACCGACGAACTGTCGCGCTACCGCCCCGGCCTGCTGCGTTGCGCGCCGGAAGTTGCCGGGCTCAAGGTTTCCGGCACCTTCCAGCTGGCCGACACCGACCAGATCCTGCTGCTGGTCGCCCGCAGCCTGCCGGTGCGCGTCGACTACCGCACGCGCTTCTGGGTGAGCATCGGCGCCGCCTGAAAACATCAAAAAATAAATGAGGTGGAATCTCATTCTCGTCCGGCCTGAAGGAAACAAGCCCGAACAGTGGTCTGCCAACCTTCAGGAGCGCTTCATGATCCGCCCGTGTTCCCCCCGCAACGCCCCCCTGCGCCATGCCATCCGCGCCGCCGCCCTGGGCCTGGGCGTGGCCTGCGCCGGCCTGCCGCCGACCCTCGCCCTTGCCGCGCCCACCAGCCAGAGCCAGCCGCGCGACTGGAACATCGCGGCCGGCCCGCTGGCCGCCGCGCTGGACCAGCTGGCGCGCCAGGGCGGGCTGAACCTGTCGTTCGACGCCGGCAGCCTGCGGGGCAAGACCACCCAGGGCGTCCAAGGCCGGCATGACAGCGCCCAGGCCCTGCAGATCCTGCTGCGGGGCAGCGATGTGCAGGTCCAGCAGGAAAGCGACAAGAGCTTCCTGCTGCTCCCTGCCCTGGACGTCGGCGACGCCCTGCAACTGGGCGCCACCAGCATCTCCAGCAACCGCCTGGGCGAGACCACCGAGCACAGCGGCTCCTACACCACCGGTGCGGTGACCATCGGCAAGACCCCGCAAAGCATCCGCCACACCCCGCAGTCGGTGACCGTGGTCACCCGCCAGCGGATCGACGACCAGAACATCACCAACCTCACCAACCTGCTCGAACAGACCCCCGGCGTGGTGGTCAACCTCACCGACAGCGAGCGGGTGCAGTACTTCTCGCGCGGCTACCAGATCGATGCCATCCAGTACGACGGCGCCACCGTGGTACAGAGCAGCGGCGGCGGCTCGTTCATCCAGAGCGACTCGGCGATCCTCGACCGCGCCGAGGTCCTGCGCGGCGCCACCGGCATGCTGCGCGGCGCCGGCAACCCCTCGGGCACCGTCAACCTGGTGCGCAAGCGGCCCACCTATGAGTTCCAGGGCGAAGGCAGCGTCACCCTCGGCACCTGGGACGCCCAGCGCTACGTCGCCGACCTCTCCGGGCCGTTGACCGAGACAGGCAACGTGCGTGGCCGGGTGATCGCGGTACACGACGAGAAGGACCACTTCCAGCAATCGCGTCAGGAGCGCAAGGACGTGCTGTACGGGGTGATGGCCTTCGACCTCGACGACAGCACCACCCTCACCACCGGCCTCGAATGGACCCAGCTCGACGCCACCGGTGCCTGGGGCAACCTGCCGGCCGACTACGACGGCTCGCCGCTGCCGTTCGGCCGCAGCACCTACCTGGGCGCCGACTGGAACCGCTGGAACCGCAGCAACCTGCAGACTTTCGCCGAGCTCGAACACCGTTTCGACAACGACTGGACGCTCAAGCTGATGGCCCAGCGCACCCACTTCGAGTTGGACGACAACGGCTTCAAGCAGACCTACTTCAGCCGTGCCACCGGCACCGCCAACCCGACCCGCAACCCTTACCTGATGAGCTACCAGGTGACCGAAGGCGATGGCGGCGAGAGCCTGCAGAACAACCTCAGCGCCACCCTCAATGGCCCGTTCGATTTGCTCGGCCGCACCCACGAGCTGATGCTGGGTGTCGAGCGCATCCGCAACGACTCCTACGCCTCGGCCACCAACAACGTGCAATCGGGCGTGTTCGACATCCGCACCTGGGACCCGAAAACCAGCCTGTCCAACCCGCACATCAACATCACCGCCCACCCGGTGCGCACCCGCACCACCCAGGAAGGCGCCTACGCCACCTGGCGCATCTCCCTGGCCGACCCGCTGACCGCGATCATCGGCGCACGCGCCAACGGGTACGACTACGAGCAGGAGAACAACACCAAGGCCAGCGGCAAGTTCAGCGTCGACAACGAGATCGTGCCGTACGCCGCGCTGATCTACGACCTCAACGAGAACTTCAGCACCTACGCCAGCTACACCGAGATCTTCAACCCGCAGACCAACACCGATGCCGCCGGCTCCGTGCTCGAACCGGTCACCGGCGAAGCCTACGAGACGGGGATCAAGGGCGAGTTCTACGAGGGCCGGCTGAACACCTCGCTGGCGTTCTTCCGCATCTACCAGGTGGGCAACGCGCTGGACGACCTCAGCGGGCCGAACCCGTGCCTGCCCAACTACACCAGCGGCTATTGCAAGGTCGCCGCGGGCAAGAACCGCAGCCAGGGCTTCGAACTGGAGATCTCTGGCGAAGTGCTGCCGGGCTGGAACGTGACCGGTGGCTACACCTACAACACCACCGAATACCTCAAGGACACCACCGGCAACAACGGCAACCCGATCCGCACCACCGACCCCAAGCGCATGCTGCGCCTGTTCACCAGCTATCGCCTGCCGGGCGAGCTGCAGGCCTGGACCGTGGGCGGCGGCGTGCAGGCGCAGAGCGACATCTACAACCGCAGCGGCAGCGCCGAAGCCTCGCAGTCGGGGTATGCGGTGTACAACGCGATGGTGAACTACCGCTTCAACGACAACTACTCGCTGCAGCTGAACGCCAACAACCTGTTCGACAAGCAGTACTACCGCCAGGTGGCGCCGACGCCGACCGGCTACTACTGGGGCGACCCGCGCAACGTGTCGGTGACCTTGCGCGGAACGTTCTGACCTGCCGCGTGATGGCTGGGGGTCAGTCCGCCACCGCCTGAAGCTTGCCCGCCCGGCGATAGGCCTGGCGGGCGAAGCACACGAACAGTCCCGCCATCAGCGCCAGCGCCATGGGCAGGCCATGGGGCGCCACATCCATCGCCGCGCCGCTGACCAGCGGCCCGACCAGGCTGCCGACACCCCACAGCAGGCCAACACTGGCGTTGGCCGTCACCAGGTCCTGCCCCCTGAAGCGCTGCCCGATCAGCACCAGCGCCAGTGTGTAGATGCCGCCCGCCACCGCCCCGAGCACCACCAGCAACGGCCACAGCAGCCAGGTCATCTGCAGCAGCCAGGGCAAGGCAATGCCGATGCTCATCGCCACCAGCCCGCACACCAGGTGCAGCCCGGTGCGCTCGACCCGGTCGGCAAGCCAGCCCAGCGGCAGCTGGAAGATCATGTCGCCGGCGAACACCACGGTCACCATCAGCGCCGCCACGCCCACGGCAAAGCCGTGACTGCTGGCATACACCGGCAGCAGCGACAGCACCACGGCATCGAAGAACGAGAAGAACAGCACCGCCACGCACAGCGCCGGAGCGACGCGGAAGAAGCCGGCCAGGCCGAAGCTCTTCTCGCCTTCGTCGCCATGCTCGACATGGTCATTGGGCACGGTGAACAGGATGCACAGCAGCGCCAGGCCGTAACAGACGGTGACCACGCCGGTCAGCCACGGACTGTCGGCGCCGAGCAGCGCCAGCAACGCCGGGCCGAGCACCTGGAAGCCGGTGAAGCTGGTGGCGTACAGGGCCATGATCTTGCCGCGGTTGTGCTCCGGGCACAGCTCGTTGACCCACGACTCGCCGAGGATGATCGCGATGCCCATGCCGATGCCGAGCCCCAGGCGCAGCAGCGCCAGCCAGAGCATCGAGTCGAAGGCCCATTCCAGCAGGGCGATGCTCAGGGTGCACAGGCTGAAGCTGAGCAGGTAGATGACCCGGCGGGTCAGGTGCCGGCAGCAGGCGTCGACCATGAACGCCGAAAGCATCATGCCCGCCGCCGGGATCGCCGAAATGATGCCGATCTCCAGCGTCCCCGCACCCGCTTCGTGCAGGCGCAACGACACCAGCGGCAGGCTCGCCCCGAGGCTGAAACCGACCACCGACACGGCGAACAACAGGCCCGCCAGCAAACGCATGTTCATGTACCACTCCTTGCAAGCCGGCGCGCAGGGGCTCTGGCCCTGGCCGACTGGAAAATCCGCTGAAAGATGTTCGAACGCAGGCGCCCGCGATCACGCCGCAAAGGCGCGGGATGCAGGGGCGCGGATCAGTTCAGGGCAAGGTGTGGCGAGAAAGTGAAGGCGAACAGCACGCTGCGCCGACGCTTGAGCACCGTGTCGCTTGGCCACGCGCGGCGCGCTGTCGGGGCGACAGGCTGGCGGTGTGGGCGGAGACTACGGGTACGGCGCATTGCATCGACTACGCAGGTGGAGAGGAGGCGGCACTCTAGGCCAAGGAAAGACCGCCGTCAATTCACAGTTGGCCTGGTTTAAATATTTTACAAGCCGCCAATGCCGGGTTTTCCCAGCATAGTTTTTATTTGCCGGCAAATGATCCTGCCTGAACTCCATCACTTGCCGATATAATTAACGTGTGCTGACACGAGTTAAATTTGACATTTTATCTGGTCTCTCAACCTTTTTTCCCGGCTCCGGTCCTGTAAGCCATCTGAGCGCGCGCGGTGTCGGCAGAATCAAAGCATTAAAATCATCGCCATCCGAGGATCGGAGCGAGACCACTGTGTTTCTATACCCCGTTGTTTTCGCGCCAGTGATTTGGGTCCATTGTTTGATAAAGGAAGCACCTCCCCATTCCAAGGGAGCAGCTGAATAGCACGCGATAAAATGTGACTCTTGCCCTTCAACCGAAATATTATTTGATACTAATAAATTCGCGAACGCTTGAGGACTATAACTTCTCTCCTTTCCTTTGATTTCTCCTGGCGCGCCATGTGCAACAACATTCAATAGTTTCTTACCTTGCTGTACTGGGTGCTCAGAGTAGAATATCTTGACCCCATCGATTTTACTTCCTTTCCCATTGTAACTTTCGCCTACCGCCGAAAGTACCTTTGTCCAAGGGGAATGGCCGCCAGGATCAGAGCCATTTACTGGGTCTCCAGTCACGAAAGCATAACTATTAACCCCTCCCAACCCAAACGGGCTTTCACTGTCGGGAGAGCAGAAGCGCATTAGGACTGGGCTATAGAAGCGATATCCATTACCTAAGGGATACCGCTCTGTTACCGCGTCAAGATACTGCCCCTTGAACGCAATGCCTGACATACGCACTTGCCTTGTATATCCATGCGGGGTGTAGCTGACATGATGGTCTGAGTACCCGGCAACAGAGGCTGAGCTATCGATTGCCAATAGGATTGATTTCTGTCCATCTCTGATCGTGGTCATGATCACCGCCCCGCCTGAATACTGCAAAAAAAGTTTCACGAAAATACAGTACTTACTACTGACAAAAATCACAGGTGCACAGTAACAATCCATGTATGGACACGCTGCCCTCAGTCGGAAGACTTTGGCCTCATAGAGGGAATTGGGACTGACTGGACGCAGTACAGTCCCCGCTGAGCCTCAGCGCTTGCCAGTAGCCGGCAAAAACACCGCCAACAACCCAAACAACGGTAGGAACGAGCAAACCCCATACACATACTCGATCCCACGCAGATCCGCCACATACCCCAGCAGCGCCGCGCCAATCCCGCCGAAGCCGAACATCAGCCCGAAGAAGATCCCGGCGATCATCCCGACATTGCCTGGCACCAGTTCCTGGGCATACACCACGATGGCCGAGAACGCCGACGCCAGGACGAAACCGATCACCACGCTGAGCACGGTGGTCCAGAACAGGTCGGCATACGGCAGCGCCAGGGTGAACGGCGCCACCCCGAGGATCGAGAACCAGATCACCGCCTTGCGCCCGATGCGGTCACCGATCGGCCCGCCGAAGAAGGTGCCCGCCGCCACCGCGCCGAGGAACAGGAACAGGTGCAACTGCGAACTGGCTACCGACAGCTGGAACTTCTCGATCAGGTAGAAGGTGAAGTAGCTGGTGAAGCTGGACATATAGAAGTACTTGGAGAACACCAGCAGGCCCAGCACCACCAGCGCCAGGATCACCCGCTGGCGCGAGATGCCGTGGGTGGCCTGCACCGCCTTGCGCGCCTTGGCCTGGTTGAGGTGCTCCTTGTACCAGCGGCGCAGCATCAGGGTCACGGCGAAGAAGAACAGACCGGCCAGGCCGAACCAGGCGACATGGGTCTGGCCGAAGGGAATCACGATCGCCGCCGCCAGCAGCGGGCCGAGCGCGGAGCCGGCGTTGCCGCCGACCTGGAAGCTCGACTGGGCCAGGCCGAAGCGCCCGCCGGAGGCCAGCCGGGCGATGCGCGAGGTCTCGGGGTGGAAGGTCGACGAACCGATGCCCACCAGCGCCGAGGCCAGCAGGATCATCGGGAAGCTGCCGACGAAGGCCAGCATCACGATACCCACCAGGGTGCACAGGGTGCCTAGCGGCAACAGGTTCGGTGTAGGCCGCTTGTCGGTGAAAAAGCCCACCCACGGCTGCAATAACGAGGCAGTGATCTGGAAGGTCAGGGTGATCAGGCCGATCTGGGCGAAGCTCAGGTCGTAGTTGGCCTTGAGCATCGGGTAGATCGCCGGCAGCACCGACTGGATCAGGTCGTTGATCAGGTGCGCCAGGGCGCAGAAACCGATGATGCGCATCACCAGCGGCGAGGCCTGGTTGGCCGGGTTGCCGGCGCTGGAGGTCGTGGTACTGCTGATGGCCATGGGCTGGATGTCCGTCCGCGGATTGGGATCCGATTATCGTGAAACAAATAGATACGAAGCTACCTTTTTATTTCGGCGAGCCTTCCATCCGACACGTACTTGTAAATAATTCTCAATATATTTAGCATCCTTTCTCCTCTTCCCTGTAAATGCGGGGCGAAACCGCCCTCCCCCTGCGAGCAGACCGATCCCATGAGCCCGATGCCCGCCTTGCAGCCAACGCCCGACCCCGAGCGGGAAGCCCTGGACTGGTTCTCGCGCCTGCGCCAGCCCGGCTGCGACGAGCCCCTGCGCCAGGCATTCGCCAGTTGGTGCCAGGACCCGCTCAACGCAAGGGCTTATGCCCAGCTCGAAGCCTACTGGCAGCAATTGCAGGTGCCGGCGGCGCGCCCGCGCCCACGCATCGCCAAAGTCCGCCGCAGCCGGGCCGGGTTGTGCCTGGCGCTGCTGTTTCTGCTGCTGGTGGGCGCACTGGCCTGGCTCTACTGGCCCGTGATGCAGCGCCTGGGCAGCGAACTGCACACCGACAGCGGCGAGCGCCGTAGCGTGCGCCTGGCCGATGGCTCGACCCTGCATCTGGACAGCGCCAGCGCGATGAATGTCGACCTGCGTGGCCGCACCCGCCAGTTGCACCTGGTGCAGGGGCAGGTTTACCTGGAGGTGATGCTCGATGGCCGTGCCCTGGAGGTGCAGGTCGATGACACCCGGATCCAGGTGTTCGGCACCCGCCTGCAGATCGCCCGCCATGCCGACTACGACGAGTTGGTGGTGTTCGCCGGCAAGGCTGCGGTGTTGCAGGGTGGCGACCAGCGCCTGGTCAATGCCGGCGAGCGGGTGACGTTCAGCGCACGCCGCATCAATCCGGTCGAGAAGATCGACGCCAAATTGGCCGATGCCTGGCGCAACGGCCAGTTGAAGGCCAGGAACCTGCCGTTGAGCGAGGTGCTGGAACGCCTGGCCGATTACCAAGGCCAGCGTGTCTTGATGCTGAACGAGCAGGCCACCTACCAGCGGGTCAGCGGCGATTTCGACCTCGACCACCCGGCGCAGAGCCTCGAGCGCCTGGCTGCCGATCAGCAACTGCGCCTGCACAACCTGCTCGGCCACTGGCTGGTCGTGCGTTGAAGCGCCCTGCCCGGCTAAGTTTTTGAAAGGTTGGAAATTTTTTTTGAAAACGTTGTTGACAGGATCGCGATTCGAGCTAATAATGCGCGCCAAGTTGGCTACATAGCTCAGTTGGTTAGAGCATAGCATTCATAATGCTGGGGTCCGGGGTTCAAGTCCCTGTGTAGCCACCACCTTTTAAAAGGGCTTATCGAAAGATAAGCCCTTTTTCTTTGCCTGCGAAAAATCTACTTCACACCCGCCACCACCACGGCCAGCCCCAGCCCGATCAACGCCACGCCGATGACCCGATCGACCACCACCTGTCGCTCGATCATCGCCCGACGCAACAGGTGATTGGAGAAAAACACCGCCACCAGGCTGAACCACACCCAATGGGCGAACGACATGAACGCGCCATAGGCGAAGTCCAGTGCCAGTGGGCTGCCGGGCTGCACCACCTGGGTGTAGGCACTGACCACGAAGAGCATGGTCTTGGGGTTCAGCGCATTGGTCAGAAAGCCCGTGCGTAATGCACTGGCCACACTGGCCTCGCTGTGCGCCAGGCCTTCGAGGCTTATGCGCGTGGTGTTGGTCAGCGACTTGTAGCCCAGGTACACCAGGTAGCCCGCCCCCACCACCTTCATGGCCACAAACAGGGTTGGGCTCTGGCTGATGATCACGGCGAGGCCGAACACGGTGTACAGCACATGCACCTGCACGCCCAGGGCAATGCCTACCGCCGCGGCGAGGCCGGCCTTGCGGCCCTGTGCATAACTGCTGCGGGTGACCATGGCGAAGTCGGCGCCGGGGCTGATGACGGCCAGGAGGGTGAAGAGGGCGACGGCGATGAGTTCGTTCACGAACAGGTATCCTCGATGAAAATTCACGGAAGATGGGATTATCCTGTTGCTTTGAACGAGTAAAAATCGATTTATAGTGAGGCTAATCTGCTAGTTTTCCTGACATATCCTCATCACATCCAACGGTGCCCGCGATAGCGCCGGAACAGGCCAGCACATGAAACTGCCTCCCCTCACCGCCTTTCGCTACTTCGACATCGCTGCCCGAACCGAAAGCTTCGTACGCGCCGCCGAGCACCTGCATGTGACCCACGGCGCCGTCAGCCGCCAGGTGCGCCTGCTCGAGGAAAACCTCGGCGTGGAGCTGTTCGAACGGCGCAACCGGGCGATCTTCCTCACCCGCGCCGGGCGCGACCTGCAGGCCACCACCCAGGCGATCTTCGAGCAGTTGGAAGGCGCCGTGCAGCGCCTGCACCAGCAAGCCCACGATAACGTACTGGTGGTGTCCTGCGAGCCGACCATCGCCATGCGCTGGCTGATCCCTCGCCTGCCGCGCTTCCATGCCCGGCACCCGGACCTGCAACTGCATTTGGTGGCCGCCGGCGGCCCGGTGGACTTCGCCCGCAGCGGCATCGACCTGGCCCTGCGCCGCGATGACTTCCACTGGGACCGCCAACTGCACAGCCTGAAGATCTGCGATGAATGGATCGGCCCGGTCGCCACGCCGGATCCCAAGGGCCAACGCCTGCTGCACAGCGCCACCCGCCCCGATGCCTGGGCCACTTGGCTGCGCCTGAGCGGCCAGGCTATCCGGCACACGGCGCGCAGCGACTTCGAGCACTTCTACCTGTCGATCCAGGCCGCCAGCGCGGGCATGGGGCTGGCCATCGCCTCGGCGCTGATGGTCCGCGACGAACTGGACAATGGCCAGCTACAGGCGCCGTACGGCTTCCTGCGCGACGGCTCCGGCTACTACCTGCTCAGCCCGCAGCCACTGGATGACGGCAGCAAGCGCCAGCGCTTCGCGCAGTGGGTCGGCGACGAGTGCCGGGCCTGCCTGGCTCACCTGGGCTTGCTGCAGAACGACGAGCCGGCCCCACCGTCACCGCCCCAGGTGCGATAGCCGGCCGTATCGATATGGATGCGCCCCGATGGGTAACGGCCAAGGCCCATGCTCCAGGCCTGGCCGTGCTGCTGCCAGAAGCGGCACAGCGGGCTCGGGTCGACCCCGCGCGGTAGCAGCAAGTCGACGGCGAAGGCGCGCATGTGCGCACTGCTCGGCGCGCCGCCGGCACAGGCATTGAGCCGGGGATCGCGGTAGGCCGACACCACTTCGAACTGACGCAGGATGCCCTGGCGGTCCAGGGTCTGGATCAAGGCCAGCGTCGAGCGCACCGCCGGCCAGTGGCTCACCGGTGGCACCGCGAAGGGCGAGGCCTGGCACAGGCGCCAGTCCGAGGCCGAGCGCAGCAACTGATGGATCGGCACCACGCCATATAGCCGGGCCTCCACCAGCATTTCACGAAACTTGCGGTTCTCGTGATCCCCGGCCCATTGGGCGAACATCCACACATCGCGCTCATCGGCCTGGACCGCACCCAGCCCGATCAGCGCGCTAGCCAATAGCCATGTCCTGGCGCTTTTCATTGCCCCACCTCTTCATCCACCATGGGCGCGCCCGCCATCCCGGCGGCCACTGACAAGGAGTTAAGCATGCACAAGATTGCTGTATCGGGCCTGGCCGCCCTCACCTTCAGCGGCCTGGCCATGGCCGACGCGCAGATCGACCTGGGCGATGCCCAACGGGTCACCCGCTTGTTCGCCTACCCCAACAACTGCAACGTGATCTGCTACCGCGACTGGACACTCGAACAGACGGTCGAGCACTACCTCACCCAGAGCGTGCAACGCGATGGCTATGCCAACGCCAAGGTCACGGTGAACCGCGACAACGACAAGCTGCACGCCAGCATCACCGGCGTGCCGGCCAGCTACACCGCCCCCTTGCGCAAGCTGCTCGACAGCGGCGAGCTGGCCTACCAGGGCGCCACCCGCCTCAACCAGAAAGGCGGCTGGGACTACAGCTGGTACCTGTTCCTGCCCCTGGGCATGGCCCTGGAAAACCGCCGCAGCGTCGAGTTGCTGCACTTCCCGCCGGACTACTCGCTGACCCGCTACCAGGACTACCTGAAGTCCAACACCACCGACCGCTGGGCGCAGCTGCTGACCTTCAACGGCGTCGAGGCCACCCAGACCCCGGCCTACCAGACCATCGTCGACATCGCCCCGATCGCCGCGCCGGCCAGCGCGGGCAAGGATCTGGAAGGGGTCTACAGCTACTTCAACGACTACCAGGTGCGGATGGTCAAGGAAGTGGCCCTCACCCACGACGGCAAGGCCGCCTTGCCGATGGTCGCCTTCGGCGCGCCGGTGCGTGCGTGGATCCAGCAGCAGTACGGGCCAAAGGTCAACGTGCTGGGGCTGGTCAGCATCGCACCGGAGCCGGACAGCGCCAAGGTACCGGTGCTCGGCGCCAACCATCCGAGCGCGATCTGGTACGCGGCCGATCCGAAAAGCTACGACGGCGATCAGGACAAGGCCGACGCCGCCGGCTTGAAGATGATGGGCCAGGACCTCTCCGCCGCCTGCTGGCAGGCCGGCATGGGGCGCAACCCGCAGGCCGACGCCCAGCTCACCCTGCAGGCCTGCACCAGCAAGTGGCAGGTGACCCAGAAGAAGCAGACCTGCGAGCTGTTCTACCGCACCATCCGCGACATGACGCCGGAACAGGCGGCGGCCAAGTGCAATACCGGGACGGTGACGCGCAGCTTGCGAGATCTGCGCAAGCCGATCGAAGTGGAACCCCCGCAGATCTGAGCCGACTGCTCACGCGATCCCTGCAGGAGCGGCCCTTTCACGGCACAAGGCTGCTCCCACAGGGGATAGTTCCCTGCGCGACAGCGCATCCTGAAGGGCTGGTTTATCCCCTACAGGGCATAGCGCTCAGTCTTCGAGCAACGTACAGGCCATCACCAGTGCGTCTTCCCGCCCACCCGCCACCGGGTAGTAGTCACGGCGCCGGCCAATCTCGTTGAACCCATAGCGCTCATACAGGCGATAGGCCGACTGGTTGCTGGCGCGCACTTCGAGGAAACACTCGCGGCCATTGAGCTGGTAGGCCCGCGCCATCAGGTGCTCGAGCAGGCGCAAGCCCAGCCCGCAGCCCTGGTTTTCCGGCTTGACGGTGATGTTGAGCAGGTGCGCCTCATCGATGATCACGTTGATCACGCCATGGCCGACCTGCTGCTGGCCAACGAACATCAGCCACACTTCGTAGGACTTCAGCGCATCCTGGAAGATGCCGCGGGTCCAGGGGTGGCTGAAGGCGGCATATTCGATCTTAAGCAGGGCATCCAGATCCGCCTCGGTTGCCGGGCGGAAACTGATCGAGTCACTCATTCAACGCTCTTCCAGCGCGCCATCAGCTGGCGCATGGCTTTCCAGACGTCCGCCTTGCGTTGCGGTTCGTCCATCAACAGTTCAAGGCCGGGCAAGGCCCAGGCGCTGCCGAGCAGGTCGACCTCGAGTTCTTGGTAGTAGGCTTGGGCATCGGCCTGGCCGGCGAAGCGGATGGCCGGCAGGCCGAGCAGCCACAGGCAGGTGCAGGGTGCCTCTTCCAGGCGCGCGGCGATGAAACCCTGGACGAAGTCGCGAGCGGCGTCCGGGCCCTGGTCCATGTTGCCGCGCATCAGCAACGGCCAGCGCACCGGCTCGCCGATGATCTGGGGCGCATCCGGCAGGCCGGCGGCGCGCAGCATGTCCTTGAGCAGCAGGTACGACGGATCGCGGCTCTGGAACGGCTGGCCGGTGGCCAGCTCCACCAGCAGCAGGCAACTGCCGGCGCGCAGCAATTGCAGGGCAAAGCGTGGTGGCGGTACCGGCGCCGGGCGTGGCGCGGGGGCCTCCTGCTCGGCCTCGACCGGCTTGGCGGCCGGTTTCGGCACGCTGCCCGGGCGCGGGATTTCGATCTTCGGCCGCTCGGCGCGCGCCTGGGGAGCCGCCGGGGTGGCGCTCGGCGCAGGCGTGGGGGCGGCTGGACGCACCTCGAAGTCGACGTCCTCAACCGGCGCCACCGGCAACAGCAGCTCCGGCCGCGACGGGGCGGCGAACGGCAGTTCGGCGCGCGGCAGCCAGTGCACCACTTGCATGGCGGACAGGTAGGCGCGGCGGCGGGACTCGATCAGCAAGGCGCGGGTATCCGGTGGACGAAATCAGGCGGGCATTCTAACGCCGTTGCCCAGGATGCGCCGCAACAGATTGTCAGCCAGCGCGGGCCAAGCCCGCTCCGACGGGGTGAATCCCCCTTTGAGCATCAGGGTTATCCCCATAACAGACCAAGGGGTGAAATCCTCCCCCTTGGATGCAGTACAATCGCCCCTTTTATTTGGCAACGAGTCGACCCGCCAATGATCGAACCCAAGCGCGTCCTGCGCGCCCTAGCCGAACACTGGGCCCTGATCGAGCCGCTGTGCGAGCGCTTCGACCAGGGCACCCTGAGCCTGGTCGAGCTGCGCCAGCAGCTGGCCCGCCAGCAGGTGGAAAGCACCCCGCAGGACATCACCCAGCTGCTCGACGTGTGGATCCGCCTGGACATCCTGGTCCCGGTGGCCAAGAGCCCGAACCGATTCGAGCTCAACGCGCAGATCCACGACTTCCTCGCCTACCTGCGCCGCGAACACCGGCTGGGCCTGTGCCTGGAGATCGAGGCCTACCTGCGCCACCTGGAACGCCTGGCCGGGCATATCCAGGACGCCTTCGACAACCGCGACAGCGACGACCTGGCGCGCCAGTTGCGCCTGCTCGACATGCGCGTGCGCGACGTGCTGAAGAAGCTCGACAACGACGAGCAGGCGCTGGTGGCCGTGGCCGAGCGGGCCAAGACCAGCAACCGGCAGATCCCCCTGCGCCAGCGCTACGCCGAAGTACTGGCGACCTGGGACGAGTACGTCGAGCCGATGATCCAGCTGGTCAATGCCGACGGCGCCTTCGAGCAGGGCGTGCGCAAGGTCGAGACCGTGCTGCTGCGCCTTCTGGGCGAGCAGGCGCGCCTCGGCCACCTGGTCGACGACGACATGCTGCTGCGCACCCATGCGCGCATTCTCGAAATGCAGACCAGCGCCCAGCTGACCCTGCGTCACGCCCGCGAACTGCTGCTGCCGCTGCGTGAAGAAGCGCGCCGGCACAATGCCGTGACCCGTGGCGCTGCCCTGGCCTTGTCGGTGATCCGCAAGAAGGGTATCGACGCCGTGCCGCAGGCCGCCATGCCGCTGTTCACCCGTCCGCAGAGCACCTTCCTCGGCAGCGCCAGCCAGGTCGAGGCGTACGTCTACGCCCTGGCCCGCTTCGAGCCCAAGCCTGCGCGCTTCCCCAAGGCGCACAAGACGCAAAAGGGCCCGCTGCCCCGTGCCCCGCGCACGGTCAAAGAGATGCTCGAACGCTGCGAGGACGCCCTGCCGCTGCCGGACCTGATGGTCTGGCTGCTGGAGCAGGAGCCCGAGGGCGCCACCGACGAGTTGCTGTACTGGTTCTCGCGCCTGTCGCGCGAGAAGCGCTTCAGCCGCGAGCGCCTCGATCGCCAGCAATACCTTACCCGCGAACACTTGGTCAGCCTGCGCTCCTTCGCCCTGACCTCCAACCGCGACAACAAGCCGGCGACCCCGACCGAATCCACCGCGAGCCCCGTCCATGCATCTTGATCTTTCCGAACTGTCCCAGCTCGCGCCGATCTTCCGCGAGCTGTTCAAGGGCTTTCATATCAGCCGCCGCGATCCGGAGCTGTACGCCCAGCTGTCGAACTTCCAGGACCAGTACCGCACCCTGTTCAAGGCCCTGGGCTTCGAGCTGGTCTGCGACACCCGCGGCTTCTACTACTTCGTCCCCGAGCAGGCCGCCGCGCAGGTCAACAAGACCGCCCAGCGCCTGTCGCTGTTCACCTTCATCCTGGTCGAGCACCTGGCCGACCAGGGCCGCGACCCGATGGCCGTGCTCGACGGTGGCAGCATCGGCCGCGACGAACTGCCGTCGCTGCTCGACAAATACCGCGACCTGTTCCTGCAGGCCGAAGTGCAGACCGTCGACGAGCTCGAAGAAAAGATCATGCGCCGCATGACCCAATTGGGCTTCGCCTTCGAAGAGGGCGGCATCTACCGCTTCATGCCGCCGATGCACCGTTTCCTCGACGTGTGCCTGTCGGTCCAGCAGGACCGCGACCTGGCCGCCACCCTGCACAGCGACCTGCCGCTGCCGGTGCCCGTGCTGGTGGTGGAAGAAACCCCCGAGGAACTCAACCGCACCGACGACCCGCTCGACCTCACCCCGTTCGATGGCGAGGAAAGCGAAGAGGACGCCCTGGCCCGGGCGATCCGCGAAGAGCAACAGGAGATTGACGCATGAGCCAGGAACGCTACGGCATCCGCCGCTTCGCACTGCTCAACACCGCCGGCTACAGTCTCGGCCTGTTCCCCCTGGAACACCCGCTGTCGGTCTATGGCGCCAACAACCTGGGTAAATCGGCGTCGATCAACGCCCTGCAGTTCCCGATCCTGGCGCGCATGTCCGACATGAGCTTCGGCAAGTACAGCCTGGAACAGTCGCGCCGCTTCTACTTCGCCAGCGACACCAGCTACATCCTCACCGAGCTGAACCTGCCCCACGGCCCGCATGTGATCGGCGTGGTTGGCCGCGGCCCGGGCGGCGGCTTCGGCCACCAGTTCTTCGCCTACCAGGGCGAGCTGGACCTGGCCCACTACCAGAAAGACGACACCTGCCTGCGCCAGAAAGAGCTGTTCACCAACCTCGAGCGCCATGGCCTGAAAGCCTACGAGCTCAAGCCGGATGAACTGCGCCGGCTGCTGGTCGGCGGCCACACCTCGGTGCCGCTGGACCTGACCCTGATCCCGCTGCGCTCGACCAGCGAGCAGAGCCTTAAGACCTTCCGCGCACTGTTCATCAACCTGCTGCACATGCGCGAGATCACCGCCGCCAAGCTCAAGCAGCTGTTCCTCGATGCCTTCGAGCACAGCTTGCGCTCGGGCAGCGTCGACTACATCGCCGCCTGCGAAGAGGCCTTCCGCGACGTGCGCCGCATGGAGGGCGACTACAACGCCCTGGTGGCCGCAGGCCCCCTGGTCGAGGCCCTGGCCGGCGGCGTGGCCCAGCGCGACATCCTGCGCGGCAAGCTGCACCGCATCTCGCCCTTGCTCGACAACCTGCTGGGCACCTGGCAGGAATACGCCATGGCGCGCAAGGAAGAGCTGACCATCCAGGCCGAGCACTACCGTGGCGAACAGGACCGCCTGCAGAACGACCAGCGCGGCGGCACCCAGGAGCTGATGCGCCTGGAACGGGAGATCACCGGTATCCAGCGCTGGCTGGGTGAGCTGTCGGTGCTCAAGCACCGCTTCGCCCTGGTCACCGACGTCAAGGTGCTGGAACAGCAGCTGCTGGCCGCCAAGGACGCCCACGACGAACTGGCCGGTGCCCTGGCCCAGTCGCGTCAGTTCTCCGCCGAAGACCTCGACGAGCGCGTGCGCGACCTGGAAAAACGCGTCAAGGCGGTCAAGCAGCAACTCGACCACGCCGACAACAACAGCTATGCCCGCCTGCGCGAAGAGTTCTCGCAGCAGGACGTCGACCGCCTGATGCGCCTGTTCAACGGCGCGCTGTTCAGCCTGCCGCTGGGCGACCGTGGCATCGAGCTGGACGACAGCGATGTGTGGGTGAAGACCCTCGAAGGCGTGCTCGACCGCTTCAAGGGCGAACGCTTCGAAGTGCCGGGCCTGTCCATCGACATCTCGCACATCGACCCACCCGCGCTGCAGGCCCTGGCCGACCGCGCCGCCCTGCGCGACCAGAAGGAGCGCCTGGAAAAAGAGCTCAAGCAGCTCAAGACCCAGCAGGCCGTGGCCCTCGACCGCGCCGCCAGCAAGGCGCAGACCGAGGCCCTGTACCAGCAGGTGCTGGATGCGCAGAAGGCCCTGGAAGACTTCCGCCGTACCGAGACCCTGGCCGCCGAAGAGCCGGAGAAGATGGAGCAACTGGGCCAGCTGGAAGCCGCCCAGGATGAGCTCAAGCGCTCCAGCGACGCCTTCACCGAGCGCGTCCAGCAGCTGTCGGCCAAGCTGCAGCTGGTGGGTCGGCAGATCGCCGACCTCGAAGCCAAGCAGCGCACCCTCGAAGACGCCCTGCGCCGCCGCCAACTGCTGCCGGCCGACCTGCCGTTCGGCACGCCGTTCATGGAAGCCATAGACGACTCCATGGACAACCTGCTACCGCTGCTCAACGACTACCAGGACAGCTGGCAGGCGCTGCAGCGCGTGGACAACCAGATCGAGGCGCTGTACGCCCAGGTGCGCCTCAAAGGCGTGGCCAAGTTCGACAGCGAGGACGACATGGAGCGCCGCCTGCAGCTGTTGATCAACGCCTACTCGCACCGCACCGAGGAAGCGCTGACCCTGGCCAAGGCCCGCCGCGCCGCGGTCACCGACATCGCCCGGACCCTGCGCAACATCCGCAGCGACTACGACAGCCTCGAGCACCAGCTGGCGCTGTTCAACCGCGAGATCAACAAGCGCCAGGTGTCCAACCTGGAGAGCTTCCGCGTGGTGCTGGCACCGAACAAGGAAGCGCTCCGGCACATCGACCAGATCATCCACAGCGCCGGCCAGTACGAAGAAGGCGAAACGCTGTCGGTGTTCGACCTGACGCAAAGCGCCGAACAGGATCACAAGAACGAAGAGGCCAAGGAGTACCTGGCGCGGCTGGTGGCGGCCAACCACAACCAGCTGGGTCTGAAGGACCTGTTCGAACTGGCCTTCGAGATCACCAAGATCAACAGCCAGCCGGTGATCCACGCCGACATCGACGGCGCCGCGTCCAACGGCACCACCATGACCATCAAGGCGCTGACCAACATGTACCTGTTGCTGCACCTGATGGACCGCGACCTGGCCGGGCGCATTCGCCTGCCGTACTACCTCGACGAGGCGGCGGACATCGACGAACGCAACCAGGCAGCATTGCTGGAGACCAGCCAGCAGCTGGGCTTCGTGCCGATCCTGGCGAGCGTGAAGCCGCAGGTGTCGGCACGGGTGGCGATCGACCTGGAAGGCGGCAGCGGGCCGAATGGCATCTACATCGACGAAGCGGACTGGAAGTACATCAGCCGTCGCGACGAGGTGAAGGCGATCGTGCGTGAGGATGAGGCCGAGGAATTGGCCTGACATCTGTGCACTGGGGCCGCGTTGCGGCCCTTGTGTCGCGAAAGGAGGCCGAAGGCCTCCCTGCTATCTATCGGGTTATTGCTGTGCCCAAGGCACGATCGGAATCGCCGTCACCGCATTTTGCGGGCTGCCTTCGATCAGGCGATCGCTATACACCAGGTACACCAGCGTATTGCGCTTCTTGTCGAGAAAACGCACCACCTGCATGGTCTTGAACACCAGCGAGGTGCGCTCCTTGAACACTTCCTCGCCATCCTTCAAGTCACCCTTGAAGTGGATCGGCCCGACCTGACGGCAGGCGATCGATGCCTCGGCACGGTCCTCGGCCAACCCCAAGCCCCCCTTGATACCCCCAGTCTTGGCCCGCGACAGGTAGCAGGTCACGCCGTCGACCTTCGGATCATCGAACGCCTCGACCACGATACGGTCGTTGGGCCCGACGAACTTGAACACGGTGGACACCTGGCCGATCTCCTCGGCCCCGGCCAGCATCGGCAGCAGCAGCGCCGCCACGGCAAACATCCTTTTCAGCACGGTGATCTCCTTCAGACCAGGACCAGGTTGTCGCGGTGCACCAGCTCAGGCTCGGCGCTGTAGCCCAGCAGGCTCTCGATGGCGTCGGACGGCTGGCCGATGATCTTCTGCGCCTCCAGGGCGCTGTAGTTGGCCAGGCCACGGGCCACTTCCAGGCCGTCGGGACCGACGCAGACCACCATCTCGCCGCGACGGAAGCTGCCCTGCACGGTCTTCACGCCCACCGGCAGCAGGCTCTTGTTCGATTCGCGCAAGGCCTTCACGGCGCCGTCGTCGAGCACCAGTGTGCCACGGGTCTGCAGGTGGCCGGCCAGCCACTGCTTGCGCGCGGCGAGCATGCCGCGCTCGGGCGACAGCAGGGTGCCCAAGCGCTCGCCGGCCTTGAGGCGATCCAGCACGCGCTCGATACGGCCACCGATGATGATCGTATGGGCACCGGAACGGGCGGCCAGGCGCGCGGCGCGCAGCTTGGTCTGCATGCCGCCGCGGCCCAGGGCGCCGCCGGTGCCGCCGGCCACGGCATCCAGCGAGGGGTCGTCGGCACGGGCTTCGTAGATCAGCTGGGCTTCGGGGTTGTTGCGCGGGTCGGCGTCGAACATGCCGTCGCGGTCGGTGAGGATCACCAGCAGGTCGGCTTCCACCAGGTTGGCCACCAGCGCGGCCAGGGTGTCGTTGTCGCCGAAGCGGATCTCGTCGGTGACCACGGTGTCGTTCTCGTTGATCACCGGCACCACGCCCAAGTCGACCAGGGTGCGCAGGGTGCTGCGGGCGTTGAGGTAACGCTTGCGGTCGGAAAGGTCGTCGTGGGTCAGCAAGATCTGCGCGGTGTGCTTGCCGTGCTCGCCGAAGCTCGACTCCCAGGCCTGCACCAGGCGCATCTGGCCGATCGAGGCGGCGGCCTGCAGCTCGTTCATCGCGCTCGGTCGCGAGGTCCAGCCCAGCTGGCTCATGCCGGCGGCCACGGCTCCGGAGGAGACCAGCACCAGTTCCACGCCCGCTTCGCGCAGGGCCACCATCTGCTCGACCCATACCGCCATGGCGCCGCGGTCGAGGCCCTTGCCATCGGCGGTCAGCAGCGCGCTACCGATCTTCACGACCCAGCGCCTGGCGCCAGTCACCTTGCTTCGCATCTTCTCTTCCAACCTATGTCGAATCTGTAGATACCGTGGATACAAAAACGCCGCTCCAGAGAGCGGCGTTTAGTGTACTGCAACCGATCAGTCGCGCACGTAAATGATTTCCGGGCCGTCTTCGTCGTCCTCGAAATCATCCCAGTCGTCATCGTCGCCGATGTCGTGCACGCTCTTGACACCGGTGCGGCGCAGGGTGCGGGCATCGTCCAGGGCCTGCAGCTGGGCGCGGGCCTCGTCCTCAATGCGCTGGTCGAGCTCGGCCAGTTCCTCGGCGTAGGCCGGGTCGTTGGCCAGGCGGTCGGCGCGGTCCTCGAGGTAGCGCATCAGGTCGTGGCTGAGCTTCTCGGTGCCCTGCTTGGCGATGGCCGAGATCACATAGACCGGCCCCTCCCAGTTCAGGCGCTCGACCACTTCCTTGACGCGCTCGTCACGCTCGTCGTCCATGATCATGTCGGCCTTGTTCAGCACCAGCCAGCGCTCACGGTCAACCAGTGCAGGGCTGAACTGCGCCAGCTCGTTG
The DNA here is from genome assembly GCF_057480955.1 of Pseudomonas sp. P65(2024). NCBI lineage: Bacteria > Pseudomonadati > Pseudomonadota > Gammaproteobacteria > Pseudomonadales > Pseudomonadaceae > Pseudomonas > Pseudomonas sp. P65(2024). Next base: position 61,210 of record NZ_JBLIYX010000009.1, on the reverse strand, counting down.
ATGATGATCTCGGCGGCATCGGCCGGGCTGCTGCCGTCCAGCGGCGCCAGGTCGACCAGGTGCAGCAGCACGCGGGTACGCGCCAGGTGCTTGAGGAAGCGGATACCCAGGCCGGCGCCTTCGGAGGCGCCTTCGATCAGGCCGGGGATGTCGGCGATGACGAAGCTCTTCCAGCGGTCGACGCTGACCACGCCCAGGTTCGGCACCAGGGTGGTGAACGGGTAGTCGGCGACTTTCGGCTTGGCGGCCGAGACCGAACGGATGAAGGTGCTCTTGCCGGCGTTCGGCAGGCCCAGCAGGCCGACGTCGGCCAGGACCTTCATTTCCATCTTCAGGTCGCGCTGATCGCCGGGCTTGCCCGGGGTGGTCTGGCGCGGCGCACGGTTGGTGCTGGACTTGAAGCGGGTGTTGCCCAGGCCGTGCCAGCCGCCCTGGGCGACCATCAGCTTCTGGCCCGGGGTGACCAGGTCACCGATGACTTCCTGGGTGGCTGCGTCGATCACGGTGGTGCCCACCGGCACGCGCAGGAACAGGTCGTCACCCTTCTTGCCGGTGCAGTCTGTGCTGCCGCCGTTGGAGCCGCGCTGGGCTTCGTGGTGACGGGTGTAGCGGTAGTCGACAAGGGTATTGAGGTTCTCGTCGGCCACCATATACACCGAGCCGCCATCGCCGCCGTCACCGCCGTTGGGACCGCCGTTCTCGATGAATTTCTCGCGGCGGAAGCTCATGCAACCGTTGCCGCCGTCACCGGCCTTAACCCGGATCGATACTTCGTCTACAAACTTCATTCAAAACCGCCTCTCGTCGGATGACGAGTCGAAAACCAGAAAACCATGAGGCTCTTGCGAAGATGAGCGCGGCGGCCCCGTACGAACCAGAAACCAACGCCGGCAGCCCATTCAAACAGCTTTGCAAGAGGCTCACCACAAACGAAAAAGCCCCGTCGCATGACGGGGCTTCTGGAGCGACGTCGCGATTAAGCGGCGACGATGCTCACGTAACGGCGCATGAACTCGCCTTTCTTCTCGAACTTGATCACGCCTTCGATCTTGGCGAACAGGGTGTGATCCTTGCCCATGCCAACGCCGTAGCCAGCGTGGAATTCGGTGCCGCGCTGACGGACGATGATGTTGCCCGGCTTGATCACCTGGCCGCCATACATCTTCACGCCAAGGCGTTTAGATTCTGAGTCGCGACCGTTACGAGTACTACCACCAGCCTTCTTGTGAGCCATGGTTCAATTCTCCAATAAATTCAGGGGATCGGGGCGATTAAGCCTGGATACCGGTGATTTTGATTTCGGTGAACCACTGGCGGTGGCCCATGCGCTTCATGTGGTGCTTACGACGACGGAACTTGATGATGCGAACCTTGTCGTGGCGGCCTTGCGAAACGACTTCGGCCACTACTTTAGCGCCAGCAACAACTGGAGCGCCGATGGTGACTTCTTCACCGTTGGCGACCAGCAGAACGCGATCGAAGGTCACGGATTCGCCAGTGGCGACTTCCAGTTTTTCGATCTTGAGGAATTCACCTTCAGCGACTTTGTACTGCTTGCCGCCGGTAACGATTACTGCGTAAGACATGGTATTTCTCCGATAATCCTGCTCACCCAGCGCTTTATATGATGAGTATTGGCTGGCATGGCTGCACAGGGCTGGAACGGCCCGGTGCAATTGCGTAAGGCAGGTGCTGCCCAGGAAAGTTAGGGTGCGCGATTGTACGCAACCCTATAAATGCTTGCAAGTGCCGGCCCGGGGCCACGGGCAGCGCGCCTTGACACACCGGTACCTGCGACCTAGCATGCCGCGCAACCTCAATGGAGCAGCCGATGCAACCCCAATCCTTCTACCGCGCGGTAGCTGACGATTTCAGCGCCGTCGACGAGATCATCAAGAAGCAGCTGACCTCGCGCGTCCCGCTGGTATCGAAGATCGGTGACTATATCACGTCCGCCGGCGGCAAGCGCCTGCGTCCCCTGCTGGTGCTGCTGTGCGGCAAGGCCCTGGGCCGCGAGGGCGACGACCTGCGTCTGCTGGCGGCGACCATCGAGTTCCTGCACACCGCCACCCTGCTGCACGACGACGTGGTCGACATGTCCGGCATGCGCCGTGGCCGCTCCACCGCCAACGCCCTGTGGGGCAACGCGCCGAGCGTGCTGGTGGGCGACTTCCTCTATTCGCGTTCGTTCGAGATGATGGTCGAGCTGGGCTCGATGCCGGTCATGCAGATCCTGTCCAAGGCCACCCGGGTGATCGCCGAGGGCGAGGTACTGCAGCTGTCGCGGGTGCGCGACGCCAGCACCACCGAAGAGGTGTACATGGACGTCATCCGCGGCAAGACCGCCATGCTGTTCGAGGCCTCGACCCACAGCGCCGCCGCGCTGGCCGGCGCCACCGACGAGCAGCGCGAAGCCCTGCGCACCTTTGGCGACCACTTGGGCGTGGCTTTCCAGCTGGTCGACGACCTGCTGGACTACAAGGGCGACTCCGAGACCCTGGGCAAGAACGTCGGTGACGACCTGGCCGAAGGCAAGCCGACCCTGCCGCTGATCTACACCATGCGCGAAGGCACCCAAGAGCAGGCCGCGCTGGTGCGCCAGGCGATCCAGAAAGGCGGCCTGGAAGACCTGGAGCAGATCCGCATCGCCGTCGAGGCGTCCGGTGCCCTGGACTACACCGCGCAGATGGCCCGCGACTACGTCGCCCGCGCCATCGCCTGCCTGGAAGTGCTGCCGGCCAGCGAGTACCGGGATGCCCTGGTCGAGTTGAGCGAGTTCGCGGTCGCGCGCACCCACTGATTCATCGCAACACCCTCATCGCGGGGCAAGCCCGCTCCCACGCCAGCACACATCATGGCGTGGGAGCGGGCTTGCCCCGCGATGCGTTTGTGCAGGAAATCACTAAACCCTATACAATGTGCGCCTTTACTCGCCTGTACTTGAAAGGAAAAGCCGTGAGCACTCTGCCACCCTGCCCCCAATGCAACTCCGAATACACCTATGAGGATGGCACTCAACTGATCTGCCCCGAATGCGCCCACGAGTGGTCGGCCAGCGGCGAAGCCGAAGCCGCCAGCGACGACGTGGTGAAGAAGGATTCGGTCGGCAACGTCCTGCAGGACGGCGACACTGTCACCGTGATCAAGGACCTCAAGGTCAAGGGGTCGTCCCTGGTGGTCAAGGTCGGCACCAAGGTCAAGAACATCCGCCTGTGCGACGGCGACCACGACATCGACTGCAAGATCGACGGCATCGGCGCGATGAAGCTCAAGTCCGAGTTCGTGCGCAAGGTCTGATCGCCTGCCCCTCGGGGCTGCCCAACGGGCGGCCCTGACAGATCCTGCAACAGGATCGCCTTCACCATTCGGAAGAATTCTTCCAATAGTCACTTGCTATTTTGATAATAAGAATTATTCTCATTGGAAACGCTATCCAAGGAGAATAGCCATGACCTATCTGATCGACGCCTGGCTCGACCGCCCCCACCCCTACCTGCGCATCCTGCATCGCGAGACCGGCGAAGTGTGCGCCGTGCTCGAGGAAGACGCGCTCGACGAACTGCGTGACCAGGGTGACCTGGACCTCACGGGGCTGAATTCGAGTGAACCCGGGGTGCTCAAGGAGCTGGTAAGAAATCTGTTTCTGTTCTGCTATGCGCGGGCGTTGCGCCCGGGGGGAACGGATTGGAACTGAAAGGCATCGCGGGGCAAGCCCGCTCCCACGAGGTAGCAGAGCACCAGTGGGAGCGGGCTTGCCCCGCGATCAGGCATTACAGAACGTCGAGCAGCTCGACGTCGAACACCAGGGTGCTGTGCGGCGGGATGCTGCCGACGCCCTGGGCGCCATAGGCCAGCTCGCTCGGCACGTACAGGCGCCATTTGCTGCCGGCGTTCATCAGTTGCAGGGCCTCGGTCCAGCCGGCGATCACGCCACCGACCGGGAATTCGGCCGGCTGGCCGCGATCGTAGGAGCTGTCGAACACGGTGCCGTCGATCAGGGTGCCGTGGTAGTGGGTGCGCACGTTGTCTTCGCGGGACGGCTTGGCGCCCTCACCTGCGGTCAGCACTTCGTACTGCAGGCCCGAGGCCAGGGTCACGATGCCTTCACGCTTGGCGTTTTCAGCCAGGAATTCCTTGCCGGCGGCAGCGGCGGCTTCGGCCTTGGCAGCGGCTTCGGCCTGCATCACTTCGCGGATGACCTTGAAAGCGGCCGACAGGTCTTGTTCGCTGACGCGGCTGTCGGCGCCGTTGAAGGCGTCGGTCAGGCCGGCAACGATGGCGTTCAGGTTGACGCCTGGTGGCGGGTTGTCACGCAGCTGGCCGCCCAGCTGGCGGCCGATGCCGTAGCTGACGCGGGATTCGTCGGTGGACAGGTTGAGTTCGGACATTGGCTTGCTCCGCTTAAGGGCGCACTGCATCCGCGCCCTAATGAAAAGGGCGAGCAGCCTAGCACACTGGTGCCGCGCGAAGCAGCTACCAGGCCGAACGCTGGGAAATCGGGACCTTGAGGTCTTCTTCCGGGTGCAGGCCCAGGCCACACATCTCATCCTGCACGGACCAGTGCACCAGGTTCATCGACAACAGGGGAATCGATTGCAGGAGCAAGCGGGCGTCCTCGACCGAGTGCACGCGCAAGCGCTTGCCACGCGTATCGTCCAGCGGATGGGCACGGCCCTTGACCCGGGCCTCGAGCAGGTAATCACCGCCTTCGATGGCGATCAGGTTGAGTTCGTCGACATGGCCAGCCCTGGCCTCGGTATTGAGCTGATGCAGGTTCATGGGCGCACCTCGCTGCGGGAACCAGGCATGAGTGCTCATTTTTTGTACGGCAACGGCGAAAGCACAAGCTGCCGCTGGTCAGAAAGATCGCGGGGCAAGCCCGCTCCCACGCAACCTTAAGGCCTGCGTGGGAGCGGGCTTGCCCCGCGATAGCGCCCAAACGAATCAGTGTTTGGTAATGCGATCCAGGTAACCCATGACGAATGCCGAGATGACGAAGGTCATGTGGATGATCACGTACCACATCAGGTAGTCGGTGGAGATGTTCTGCGCATCCATGAACACCCGCAGCAAGTGAATCGAGGAGATGGCGACGATGGACGCGGCGACCTTCATCTTCAGCGACGAGGAATCCATCTTGCCCAGCCAGTTGAGCTTTTCCTTGCTCTCGTCGATATCCAGTTGCGAGACGAAGTTCTCGTAGCCGGAGATCATCACCATCACCAGCAGGCCGCCGACCAGCGACATGTCGATCAGCGACAGGATCACCAGGATCAGGTCGGCCTCGGCGAGGGTGAAGACGTTGGGCAGGACATGGATGATTTCCTGGAAGAACTTCAGGGCCAGTGCCAGCAGGCCCAGCGAGAGGCCGAAGTAGATTGGGGCGAGCAGCCAGCGCGAGGCATACATCGCGTTTTCGAGGATACGTTCCATGGACAGTAGGGGGACTCGTGAAGTGACTGGAAAAGCGATCGCGAGTATAGCCAGCCACCTGTGACAGCAAAAGCCTGCGGCTGGTTGCCGCAGTGCATCGTGCGAGCAGACTTTGTGGAGGCGACTTCGTGGGAGCGGGCTTGCCCCGCGATGGCGCCAGCCGCCCTGTCACAATGGCCAGGCCGGGCCTTTATCGCGGGGCAAGCCCGCTCCCACGGGAACCTGGTTCCACAGGAAAAACGCTCAGGTTTCCGGATGGAACTGATAGTCCCCAAGATTGCGGCACCGCTCACCGTTGATTCGGCGCAACTGCGCCTGCAGGTGCAGGCACCAGATCTGCGGGTCTTCCGCGACCTGATAGCCATGAAGGGTGAGGCTGTCGACGATGGCGTTCATCACCGACTCGGCCACCATCGGCCCGTGGAACGGGCCCTGGGCCTTGATCGCCGAGGGTTGTTCACCGGCCATGCCGGCGGCGAACAGCAAGGTCCACATGCCGTTGTCCCCGGCCAGCGGACGGATGCTGCATTCGATGCGGGTCACCAGGCCCAGGCACTGGCGGGTGAGGCTGAGGTTGCGCATGGCGGCGTCCCCTCTGTAAAGCCCTGTTCAGCCTGAAACCCTCAGGCTGTTTCCATCCTGAACCCTGACAACGTCCTTAAGTTCCACTTTAGCCGACCTGAGGAAAAGGTTGGAAAACCGGCGCTGAACGGTAGCACATGGCCGCCAGCGCCGATTTTTTGACTCAGGCAGGCTTGGCCTGGGCGATAACCTCCTCCATACGCTCCTTCTCGGCCTCCTTGATCTCTTCCTCGCTGATCATCTCGGCGATCACCCGCAGGCGCTCGACCACCCGGGCGTTGACGCTGCCCTCGGCAAACTCGCCCTTGTCGTCGACCGCGCCGGCTTCCTCGCCGACCAGCAGGCTCAGCGCCTCGTCGGCCTGGCTGACGGCGTAGACATGGAAGCGCCCGGCCTCGACCGCCTGCACTACCCGCTCGTCGAGCATCAACGTGGCGACGTTGGCCCGCGGGATGATCACGCCCTGCTCGCCGGTCAGGCCACGGGCCTCGCAGAGGCGGAAGAAGCCTTCGATCTTCTCGTTGACCCCGCCGACCGCCTGCACCTCGCCGAACTGGTTGATCGAGCCGGTGATGGCGAAGCACTGCTTGAGCGGGGTGCGCGACAGCGCCGAGATCAACGTGCAGGCCTCGCCCAGCGAGGCGCTGTCGCCGTCGACGTAGCCGTAGGACTGCTCCAGGGCGATGCTCGCCGAAATCGCCAGGGGGAACTCCTGGGCATAGCGGCTGCCCAGGTAGCCGGTGAGGATCATCACCCCCTTGGAGTGGATCGGCTGCCCGAGGTTGACCTCGCGCTCGATGTCGACGATGCCGCTGCCACCCGGATAGACCGTGGCGGAAATCCGCGCGGGCATGCCGAACGCCGAATCACCGACCTCGAGCACGGTCAGGCCGTTGCACTTGCCGATTGCCGCGCCTTCGGTATCGATCAGGATGATCCCGGCGAGCATGTCGTCGAGCACCCGCTGCGAGACCCGCCCGGTGCGCTGGGCCTTGGCCTTGAGCGCCCGCTCGATATGGCCGGCGTCGGTCATGGCCTCGTTGGCCAGCTGGCGGATGAAGTCCGCCTCGCTGACCAGCTGGAACAGGTCGCCGATCCGCGCCGACAGCCGCGACTGGTTCTCGGCCAGGCGCGCACTGTAGGTGGCCAGGCGCGCCACCGCGTCGCTGGTCAGCGGCGCCATGCCCTCTTCGTTGGTGCGGGTGCGCAACAGCTGGGCAAACTGCTCCAGGTTCTCGTCGACCATTGGCATGTCTTCGTCGAAGTCCACCAGCACCCGGAACATCTCCTGGAAGTCCGGGTCGTGGTCCTGCAGCGCGTAGTACAGCTGGCGCGAGCCGATGATCACCAGCTTGACGCTGAGCGGGATCACCTGCGGCGTCAGGCTGACGGTGGCGACGCGGCCCAGTTCGCCCAGCGGCGACTCCATCTTCAGCTTGCGTGATTGCAGGGCGCGCTTGAGGGCGTCCCAGACGAACGGCTCGCCGAGCATCTTCTCCGCTTCCAGGATCAGGAAACCGCCGTTGGCGCGGTGCAGCGCGCCCGCGCGCAGCTGGCGGTAGGAGGTGTACAGCGCGCCCTGGTCGGTGCTGTATTCGATGCGGCCGAACAGGTTGTCGTAGGTCGGATGCGGCTCGAACACCACCGGCGCCCCGCCCTTGCCGGGATGGCCAACCACCAGGTTGGGCGCGTACTGCTCTTCGAGCATCTTGCGCGCCACGGCGTCGGTCTTGCTGTCGTCGACCAGCTGTTCGACCACGGTGCGCAGCAGGTTCAACTGCATCGATTGCAAGTAGGCGCACACCGCGGCGTTTTCCGCGTATTTCTCCGACAGCGGCGCCAGCAGCGGCTGCAGGGCGAGGGTGATGGTCTCTTCATTGAGCTGGCGCAACTGGTTGCTCGACTCGCGCTTCCACTGCGGCAGGCTGGACAGTTCCTCGTTCAGCCGGTCCTCGAGCGCGGCGATGTCTTCATGGAAGCGCTCGCGCACCTCCTCCGGCAGTTGGGCAAACTCGGCCTCGTCCAGCGCCTTGCCGTCGGCCATGGGGGTGAAGGCGACGTTGCTGCTGTCGCGGTACAGCGCCACGTCCTTTTCCAGCGAAGCCCGCTCGATCACGTCCAGCGCCCGGTCGTAGCGCTGGTTGAAGGCGCGGTCGATGGCGCTCTTCTTCTGCTGGTACGACGGGTGTTCGAACACTGCCGGGAAGGTAGCCAGCAGGTTGTCGATCAGCCCGTTCATGTCGTTGATGAACTCATGGGCGCTGCCGGACGGCAGCTCGAGGGCGCGCGGCTCGCGGGAGTCCTCGAAGTTGTTGACGTACAGCCAGTCGGCCGGGGTGTGCTGGCGCTTGCCTTCGGCCTTGAGGTAACGCTTGACGAACGAGAAGCGGCCCGTGCCGGGCTCGCCCATCACATACACGTTGTAACCGGGGCGCGGCATGGCCACGCCGAACTGCAGGGCCTCGACGGCACGCTCCTGGCCCAGGACGCCACGAAACGGCTCCAGGTCGTCGGTGTTGGAGAAAGCGAACTGTTCAGCGGAGAAACGCCGGGTCAGGGCTTCGGGCGCGAGACGCAGGCGCGAGGCGACAGGATCGGGCATTGGGTTTCCTTACTTCGGCGGGGCGGATGAAAGGCATTCTGGCGCTGCCAGCGCGCAGCGGCAAGGCTCCGTGGGACTTTATGTCACAGCCCAACATGACCGATCACGCAAGCAATTTTTCGCAATAAACAACGCAACCTTTGGATCGTGCCTAAACTCCAAGCTGCGCAGGGGGATGGAAATCCTCCCGCCCTGGCAACCGCGTTGCCAGAACCCTGACCATTGGTATGTCACTTGAGAAAGAGAACAACGCTATGAAACGGATTCTTCTGGGTACTCTGTTCGCCGCTGTCTCGATCAACGCCATGGCCGAAGCGCCGGGCGGCCCGAACTGCGGCTGGGGCAACTTGCTGTTCGAGGGCCAGCGCGGCACACCGGCCCACTTCCTGGCCTCCACCACCAACGGCACGTCCGGCAACGCAACCTTCGGCATGACCTCGGGCACCAACGGCTGCTCGACCAAGGCCGCGCTCACCTATGGCGGCAAATCCTGGTTTGCCATGAACGGCATGATGAACGAGCTCTCCGAAGACATGGCCCAGGGCCAGGGCGAAGCCCTGACCACCTACGCCGTGGTCCTCGGTGTGGCCCCTGAAGACCGCGCGCGCTTCGCCGCCGTCACCCACGAGCACTTCCAGCAGATCTTCAGCAGCGCCGACGTGACTGCCGAAACTGTCCACTCCAACACCCTGGCCGTGCTCAAGAGCGACCCACAACTGGCCAAGTACGCCACCGAGGCTTAAGTACCACGCCTCCCGCCCCGGCAGCGGGGCGGGCTTGGCGCTTCACCTTCCGGCATCATCAGGATGTAGTTGCCCGACATGTTCAAACGCCTCGCTCCCCTGGCGCTGCTCGTCAGCGCACCGATTCATGCCGCGCCACAGCTCGACCCGGCCCGCGTCCAGCAGTTGGCGGCCACGCCCTACTGGATCGCCCTCGGGCACTACGAAACCGCCAAGCTCGGCGGCTGGCGCAGCTATGTGGACGACAAACGCTTTTTCCTCGCCGAGGATGGCGCCCACCATCCCGACCAGGAGCTGCAGGCCACCGTCGCCGCCCTGTACGCCCCAGCCAGCCTGGGCGACAAGCATGCCCAATGCGTGTTCCCCGCGCGTACCCGCTGGCTGCGCGAACAGCTGAACCTCAGTGACCTGCCGAGCCCGGACTGCCAGGAGTTCAAGACCTGGTACACATCCATCGACCCGCACAGCGCGACGCTGATCTTCCCGGCGGCCTATCTCAATAGCCCGTCGTCGATGTTCGGCCACACGCTGCTGCGTATCGACCAGTCCAACACCCGTCGCGACGACACCACGCTGCTGAGCTACGCGATCAACTTCGGCGCCTATATCGAAGGCAGCGACAACAGCATCCTCTACGCCTGGAAAGGCCTGATGGGCGGTTATCCCGGGCTGTTCGCGATGATGCCCTACCAGGAGAAGCTGTCCGAGTACCGCAGCCTGGAAAACCGCGACCTTTGGGAATACCAGTTGGACCTGACGCCCGAGGAGACCGGACGCATGGTCGAGCACGTGTGGGAGCTCAAGCAGATCAAGTTCGACTACTTCTTCTTCGACGAGAACTGCTCCTACCGCCTGCTGGAACTGCTGCAGGTGGCGCGCCCGAGCCTGGACCTGACCTCGCAGTTCCCGCTGACCGCCATTCCCACCGACACGGTCAAGGCGGTCAAGCAATCGGGGTTGGTCTCCGATGTGCGCTACCGTCCCTCCCGCGAGCGCGAACTGCTGGCCCGCGCCGAGCCGCTGGACCATGAGGAAAAACAGCAGGTGCTGGCCATCAGCGCCGATACCGCTCAGTTGCAGAGCCCCGACTTCACCGCCCTGCCCCGCGAACGCCAGGCGCTGGTGCAGGATGCCGCCTATCGCCTGGAGCGCTACCGGGCCAACGGCCAGGAACGCGACCCGGCCCAGGCCGCGCGCAGTTTCGAGCTGCTCAGGGCGATCAACCGCAACCCGCCGCCACCGCTGGTGATCGAGCGCCCAGGCCTGCCCGAGGACGGCCATCAGTCGCGCACCTGGCAACTGGGCGTCGGGACCCGCGAGGACCGCGCTTACGCCGAGTACGGCCTGCGCATGGCTTATCACGACCTCAACGACAACCTGTATGGCTTCCCGCTGGGCGCGCAGATCGAGATCCTTCAGCTCAAATTGCGCCAGTACGAGGGCAACGACTGGCAGGTGCAGCGCCTGGACCTGGCCACCATCCGCTCACTGACCCCGCGCAATGAGTTGCTCAAGCCCTGGTCGTGGCAGGTTGCCGGGGGCCTGGAGCGGGTGCCTGGCAAGCACGACGACGAGGTGCTGGTCAGCCACGTCAACGGCGGCGCCGGCGGAACCTGGCAGTTAAGCGACGACCTGCTTGGCTTCGCCCTGGGCACGGTGCGGGTCGAGCACCACAACGACTTCGCCGAGTTCATCTCGCCGGCAGCCGGGTTCAATGGCGGGCTGCTGTGGCGCAATCCGCTGGGCAACCTGACGCTGGAAGCCAAGGGTGATTACTTCACCAATGGCGAGGTACGCCGCAGCGTGAGCCTGAACCAGCAGTGGGAGATCAGCCGGGACCTTGGGCTGCGGTTGAGCGCCTCCCGGCAGTTCAGCCATCTGGCCACGGCGCAGAACGAGGTGATGCTGGAGCTGAAGTGGTACCAATACTGATCAATGTGGCCTTCCTCGTGGGAGCGCGTCGCGATCCTTCGACAGCGTTTTGACATCGCGCCGACAATTCACCACCTAGACTTTCCACCATTACGCTAAAGGTCTTGTGGATATGTCGCGGTATTGGTTGGGCGTGTGTGTCGTATTGCTGCTGGCCGGTTGTGAAACCACCCACGAACAGATGGTCAACCAGGGCTATCCCCCCGCCTACGCCGACGGCTTCCAGGACGGCTGCAGCAGCGGTCGCCAAGCCGCCGGGCTGATGGCCGGCGACTTTCGCAAGGATGTCCCGCGCTACCTGCACAACCGCCAGTACGAAAGCGGCTGGGACGATGGCTTTCGCCAGTGCCACGCGATGCAGTCCAACGAAGACCTGCGCGAGTACCGCGAGCGCTACTGGGACGAGCGCGACCGCGACTGGCAGCAGGAAAAGGACCAGGGCGCCGCCCGCGCCTATCGCCGCAAATGACGTCGCAATCGGACAATCATTGAAACCCGCGACCTGCCACCATGGTCTCCAGCACAAAGGAGGCCGCCCATGAGCCGAGCATTCGTCAACGAAGACCAGGCCGCCGCCCAGGCCAGCCAGCCGGTGGAGCGACGGGTCAGCGACCAGCCCAACTACGTCACTGCCACCGGCCTCGCCCAGTTGCAGCAGCGGCTGGCCATGCTCACTGCGCTGCGCAGCGAACTGCAGGCCCAGGGCGAGCGCGCCGACCGGCAGCGGCTGGCTGATACCGAGCGCGACCTGCGCTACTTCAGCGCCCGCGTGCAGAGTGCGCAGGTGGTACCGAGCGCCACGTCCACCGAAAAAGTTCAGATCGGCAGCCGAGTGCGGTTCGTCGATGAGGACAACCAGGAGCATCAGGTGCAACTGGTGGGCGAGGACCAGGCCGACGCGGTACACGGGCTGGTCAACTGGGGCTCGCCGCTGGGACGGGCGCTGCTGGGCGCCGGACCTGGGGATGAGGTGCTGTGGCGCAGGCCGGCGGGGGATCAGATGATCGAGGTGGTGGCCATTCTGGGGGAGGTCTGAAACCCTCGATTGGCGTTGCGGCCCTTTCGCCCCAGCAGGATTACTCGCTGACCTGAAACGCCACCCGCGCCGTCTCGCCACTTTCATCCAACGCACTCAACTCGATGCTGCCCGCCTGTTCGAAACGCACCGGCAAGCTGTCCTGCCCCTGGGTTTCGCCCAGCGGCTGACCATTAAGGAACCACCAGCGCCGCCCCGCGCCGCCCAGGGCCGACACCCGCAGTTGCAACGGCTCGTGACTGGTGGCCGGGCGGCGCAGGTTGTCGCCGGCGCGCACGCCGACGATCGACAGCGGCGGCGCGCTGACCACCTGCTGTGGCGGGCAGGCCGGGTCCACCGCGGGCAACCGCGCGGCGCGGCGCTCGGCCCTTGGCAGCCAGGGTTCCAGCGGGGCCGGCCACAAGGCGACGTCGTGGGCCTTGGCCCCGGGGCAAGCGGCATCGACGCGCAGTCCCTGGTCGTTGAGCCACACCGTCTCGCGCAAGCCCAGACCCAGGGGCTGGTCGGCCGCCAGCAAGGTCGGCGGGGTGGTGCCGTCCAGGGTCCAGGCAAAGCGCTGGCGGCGGCAGTTGGTGTCCTGGCGGTTCATCGGCTGGCCCAGGGGCCAACAGATGGCCGCCACGCCTACCGAGGCGGGCACAGGCTCGACCGGCACCTCGATGCCGCGCTGGCTGTCGCGATTGCTCAGCAGGTCGTGCACCTGCAGCATCAGCGGCGCCGCCGAGGCCAGGCCGAACTGGCCCGGCACCGGGGTGCCATCGGGACGGCCGATCCATACGCCGATCAAGTAGCGCGGACCGACCCCCACCGACCAGGCATCGCGAAAGCCGTAGCTGGTGCCAGTCTTCCAGGCCAGTTGCGGACGCTGCACCAGTTCGGCATGAGGGTCGCGGTCCGGCCGGGCCAGGCCGCTGAGGATACGCCGGGTGATCCAGGCCGAGCCCGGCGACAACAGGCGGCGCTCCACCAGCGGGTCCTGGGGCTGCAGGCGAATCTTCGCGCTGTTGCCGCCACGGCCGAGCGCGGCGTAGCCACCGACCAGATCCTCCAGCCGGCTGCCCGCGCCACCCAGAATCAACGACAGGTTCGGCTCGGCCAGCGGTGGCAGCACCAGCGGCATGCCGCCCATGCGCATCTGCGCGGCGAAACGTTTCGGCCCGTAGGCCTCGAGCAGTTGCACCGCCGGCAGGTTGAGCGACAGCGCCAGCGCCGAGCTGGCCGACACCGGGCCGCTGAAGCCCATGGAGAAGTTGCCGGGGCGGTAGTCGCCATAGCGCCGGGGCACATCCTGCAGCAACGATTCGGAATGGATCAGGCCGTCGTCCATGGCCATGGCATAGAGGAATGGCTTGAGGGTCGAGCCGGGCGAGCGCAGGGCGTGGATCATGTCCACATGGCCGAAGCGACGCTCGTCGCCCAGGTCGATGGAACCGAGATAGGCGCGCACCGCCATGCTCTGGGTTTCCACCACCAGCAGCGCCGCCGAGGTGCGCTCGGGCAGGCGCGCGCGCCAGCCCATCAGCAGGTCTTCGAGGCGTCGTTGCAGGGCGGCGTCGATAGTGGTGCGGATCAGCGGCGGGCTGTCCGGCGTGTTCAGCCGCCGGGCCAGCAAGGGCGCCAGTGCCGGTTCCTGGCGCGGCGCCAGCAGCAGCGGCTCTTCGCGGGCCTCATCGATGCGTTGGGCCGGCCACACCTGGTACTCGGCCAGGCGTTGTAGCACCTTGTCCCGGGCGCGCTGGGCACGCTCGGGATGACGGTCCGGACGCAGGCGGCTCGGCGCCTGGGGCAGCACGGCGAGCAGCGCGGCCTCGGCCGGTGTCAGGTGTTTCGGCGACTTGCCCAGGTAGGCCCAGCTGGCCGCGGCCACGCCCTGCAAGGTACCGCCGAACGGCGCCCGATTGAGATAGAGCTGCAGGATCTCGGCCTTGGACAGGTGCCACTCCAGCTGCGCCGTGCGCCACAACTGGCGCAGCTTGCCGGCCAGGGTGCGGTCGTGCGGATCGAGCAGGCGCGCCACCTGCATCGACAGGGTGCTGCCGCCGGACACCACCCGCCCGCCGCGCAGGTTGAGCCAGGCCGCCCGGGCCAGGGCCATGGGGTTGACCCCGGGGTGGTGATAGAACCAGCGGTCCTCGTAGGCGAGCAAGGCTTCAAGGTACAGCGGCGAGACTTCGTCCGGGCTGACCGGGTAGCGCCACACGCCGTCAGCATCGGCGAAGCGCCACAGCGGCGTGCCGTCCTCGGCCAGCACCACCCGCGCCAGGTCGTCGCCCGGCATGGGCAACGGCCAGACGCGGTCGGCCAGCCACAGCAGGGCCATGACCACCAGCACGGAGGCGGCGACACGCCGCAGCAGCTTGAGCAGACCTGGGCGCGCTAAGCTTGGCATCGGGAACCGACCGGGCCAGGTGATGGCCAAAGGCTGGGAATCGCCGATTCGTTGATCAGGAAGCGACTATGCATGTAGAAGGTTTTTTCGAGTGGCTGGGCCAGGTACTGGGTTCGGTGATCCGTTTCATCGTCGACGGCCTGAGCGGGTTGTTCAACCTGCTGGCCAACGCCGGCGGCAATTTCATCGATGGCCTGGCGCGCACGCTGGGCATGGACACCTCGCTGGTCAGCATCCTGGCGCTGATCGTCGGCCTGATGCTGCTGTACTCGGCGATACGCGCGTTCATGCGGGCGTCGATCATCCTCGGGATCATCTGGGCATTGCTGGGGTTGTGGGTGTTGAGTTGGGTCGTTCACTGAACCTCGTGGGAGCGGGCTTGCCCCGCGATGGCGTCCGTACGGTCGGCATTGCTGCCTGACCTGACTCTATCGCGGGGCAAGCCCGCTCCCACGAGTCGCTTCCTGCGTTGCCTAGCGGGCGCGTACCACCATTTCACCCTGGCTGTCGCCGATCGCCTGCAGGTTCGGCCGGTACATCGACTCCACCTGCGGCGGCGGGATGCGGTAGCTGCCCGGGGTCACGGCACGTGCCAGGTACAGCAGGTGGGTGGTGCCGTAGCTGTCGAGCTTGAGCGCAGCCACGTAGCGGTCGTCACGGTACTCCTGGTGCACCACGCTGGCATTCTGCATCGACTCGCGCCACTGCTTCACCGCGCTGCTGGCGTTGTCCAGGCTGGCGGCGCTCTGCGCCAGGTTCTGGTTCTCCAGCTCCAGGCCCGCCGGCAGCAGGTCGACCACCAGGGCATCCGGCACCTGATCCTGCGCCTTGAGCGCCAGGTGCACCAGCACCAGGTCACCGCTGCGCAGGTTGCGTACATCCAGCGCCTGGCCGTTCATGCCCAGGTACTCGCGGCGGATCTCCATGCCGTTGCCGCTGGCGGCCGGGGCCTGGCGCGGGTAGCCGGACAGGGTCAGCTGCTGGTACAGGGTGTCGCCGCCCTGGTTCTGCACGGTCAACGGCGAGGCCAGCAGCGGGCCTTCGAGTTTCATGCCCGAGTCGTTGTTGTCGAACTCGCGCACTTCACCGGCGCTGTCCAGGCGAGCTTTCCAGTTGCCTTCCGGTTTGCCCAGCAGGCCACGGCCGGCGAGGAACAGCGCGTTGCGCTCCTGGGTGGACAGCCAGCGATTGGCGGCCAGCTCGTCGGACAGGCCGAACAGACGCTGGTCGACCTGGTTGCCGGCGAGGTTGTTCTCCTGCAGCAGGGCGAGGATCAGCGCCTGGTCACGCAGGGCACTGCCGTAGTCGGCCATCCAGCCTTTGCTGCGAGTCACGGCCAGGCCTGCCTGCAATGCCTGCTGCGAACGCTGCTTGTCGCCCATCTTGTCCAGCGCCACCGCCAGTTGCACCAGCGGCAGGCCGGAGCGGGCGTCGGCGCGGCGTTCAAACAGGCTGCGCAGGGCGCCCAGCGGCGCCTGTTGGCTCCGCGCCAGCACCAGGCCAGCGTAGGCCTGCACGGCGAACCGGGTGTGGTCGGCGTTCTGGCTGTAGTCGACTTCGATCAGGTTGCGCTCCTGCACATACCGCAGCAGGCGCTCGCTGGCCTTCTTCAGCACTTCGGCGGGTACACCGTAGCCTTGCTCACGGGCGCGCAGCAGGAAGTCGGTGACGTAGGCGGTCAGCCAGTACTCCTCCTCGCTGTCCGAGCTCCATAGGCCGAAGCTGCCGTTGTAGCGCTGCATGCCCAGCAGGTGCTCGATGCCCATCTCGATCTTGCGCTTGCGCACATCGGCCGGCTCGCCCTTGATGCCCAGGCGCTTGAGGCTGTCGGCATCGGCGTACAGCGACGGGTACAAGCCACTGGTGGTCTGCTCCAGGCAGCCGTAGGGGTAAGCTTCCAGGGCGCGGATCTGCTCGCCCAGGTTGAGCGGCGGGCGGCTCGACAGTGCAAGGCTGGCCTCGAGGCCCGCCGGTTCGAACTCGGCCAGGTCGCTCTCCGGCAGGCTCCAGGGCTGGTCCTTGAGGGCCACGCGGTAGTGCTTGAGCATCGCCGGGTAGGCCGGGCGCACACCGAGGGTCCACTCGCGCTCGAAGGTGTTGGCCGGCTCGCCCGGCAGCTGCAGGCCATTGACCTGCACCCGCACCTTGCCCTGCCCCAGGCCGCCCTGGGCCTGCACTGGGATCATCAGGGTGGTGCGCTGGCCTTCGGCCAGGGTGAAATTCTGCTGGGCACCACCGACCAGGCTCAGCTGGCCTTCGGCGATCAGTTGCACGCTCAGTTGCTGGTCGCGGCCGGACAGGTTGGCCAGGTCCAGCGCCAGCCGGGTGCGGTCACCACCGGCGAGGAAACGCGGCGCGGACAGCTCGGCGATCAGCGGCGCGGCGACCACGGTCTTGCCTTCGGCCATGCCGAAGTGTTCCTCGGTCCAGGCCTGGGCCATCAAGCGCAGTTCACCGTTGAAGTCGGGGATATCGACGGTGGCCTGGCCTTCGCCTTTCTCGTCGAGGGTCACTGGCAAGCTTTGCTGGGCAACGATGGTCACTGTGGTGTTCGGCCGCTTGCCGCCCTTGGCCATGGCGGCGTCACCACCGAAGGCGAGGCTGGCCAGGCGGCCCTGGCCGGCCTCGATCAGCTGGCCGTAGATGTCCAGCTGGTCGGCGCCATAGGCCTTGCGGCCGAACAGGCTGGCGAACGGGTCGGGGGTCTTGAAGTCGGTGATGTTGAGGATGCCCACATCCACGGCTGACAGCAGCACATGCACCTGCTTCGGCACGCTGCCGTCGGCGTTGACCGCCTTGAACTTCACGGTCAGCGGTTGCTTGGGTCGCATTTTCTCCGGCGCCTGCAGCGACACGGCCAGCTTGCGCTCGGCGCGGTCCAGCGGCAGGTGCAGCACACCCACGGCGCGTTTCGGCGTGGCATTGGCCTTGCGCTCGCCCGGGCGGATCACCAGGGCGCTGATGTACAGGTCGTGGCGCGCCCACTTCTTGTCCAGCTCGACGTCGAAGGTCTTGCCCTCGGCGGGCACGTCGATTTCCTGCCACCACAGCGGGCCGTCGGCGGATTCGATCATCAGGTAGCCGCTGCCGGCGGCCGGCGGGGTGACGGTGACCTTGGCGGTACCGCCGTCCTTGTAGGCCGGCTTGTCCAGGGCGATCTTGACCTGGTCGGGGCGCACCGCGCCGCCTTCGGCGTTGTCCTGGGCACGGTAGCCGGCCCAGAAGCGCGCGCTGGAGACCAGGCCGGTCTGCGGATCTTCCACCTCGACGCGGTACGGGCCCCACTCCACCTGGAAATTCAGCTTGGCGGTGGAGCCGGCCTTCACGCTGACGGTCTCCTCGGCCTGGGTGAGGAATTTCTCGTTGTAGTTGTAGCTCCAGCCGTCGCTCTGCGAGTAGTTCCAGTAGTAGTCGCGGCGCTCGCGGATCAGGCGCACCTTCAGGTTGTCGGCGGCCAGCTTCTTGCCTTCGCGGTCGGCCACCAGGAACTCGAATTCCACCGGGCCGTCACCGTCGGTCTCTTCGCCGTCGAACAGGCCGCGCAGGCCCGGCAGGCGGTCGGCGGGCCAGATCGGCTGCTCCAGGCGCCGGGTGATCGGCCGGCCGCCGGACTCCTGCAGGCTGGCCTGCACAGTCAGTTGCAGTGGCGAGCGGGCTTCGGCCCAGCGGCTTTCGATATCGATGCGGGCCTTGCCGTTCTGGTCGAGGGTGACTTCGTCCAGCTCCAGGTCCTGGTTCAGGTCGGTCTCGGTGACCGCGCCGAACTGGTAGCCCGGCAGCGCCTTCACCGCTTCGCGCAGCGGGCGCACGTAAGCCTGGCCGCTGAGGCGGTTGCCCGCGGCCGGCGCACCGTAGAGGTAACGGCCATTGACCTGGATGGTGGCAGTCTCATCCGGCGCCAGCGGCGTGCTGCTGCCCTTGAGCTCCAGCGCCAGGCGCTCGGGGAGGAAGTCCTCGACGAGGAATTCGTAGACCTGCTTGCGACCACCGCCCAGGTCCAGCAGCAGTTGCCAGCGGCCGGTCGGGGCCTCGGTGGCCAGTTGCAACTGGTACTGGAACAGGCCGTTCTTGTCGGCCTCCCAGACGAACTTGCGGCTGACCTGTTCGTCCGGACGGCGCACTTCCACATTCACCGGCTGGGCCTTGACCGGCTTGCCGTCCTGGTCACGCAGCAGGCCGTTGAGCAGCACAGTCTCGCCCGGGCGGTAGAGGTCGCGCGGACCGAAGATGAAGAACTGCAGCGGGTTGGCCTGGGGGCCGGTGATGTCGAACTCGGCCAGGTCCAGGGCCGCGGTGTTCAGGCGCAGGAGAGTGGTGTGCACGCCCTGGGTGGCGATCAGGGTGTCGGCCTTGGCGGTGATCGGCAGCTGGGCATGGCCGTCGCCGTCGGTCTTGGCCTGGGCCAGCAGCTTGCCCTTGTCGTCGTGCAGTTCGAGGGTGACGTCCTTGAGCGCCTTGCCACCTTCCAGTGCCTGGGCGAACACGTCCAGGCGGTCGCGGTAGCGGTGCGCGGAGACGCCGATGTCGCTCAGGGTGAACAGGGTCGCCGGCTGCGAATAGTCATAGGTGCCCGAGGCGCGCATCACCGCCAGGTACACGCCCGGCTCCTGCAGCGGCTTGATTCCGGCGATCGGCAGCAGCACGGTCTCGCGGGTGTTGCGCGCGGGGTTGAGGTCGAAGCGGCCGCTGTAGACCAGCTCGGCCATCTCCAGGGTTTCCTTGGACTGGTAGTAGTAGAGGCTGGAATTGCGGCCCCAGTTGACCAGGAAGCTGGAAAGCATGTCCGGCTTGATGCGGAAAAACTCGACATCGACCTTGTCGACGTTCAGGGCGATCACCGGCAGGCCTTCGGCCAGGCGCGTGGGCAGCAGCGAACCACGGCTGGCGAAGCCCACGGTGGGCTGCATGTCGCGGGTCTCGAAACGGCTGACCGATTCGGCTTCAAGCTGGTTGCCGTTGACCGAGAGCAGGCCCTTGTCGATGGTCAGGACCATCTTGCGCTGCGGCTCCAGGTGGCGCAGGCGCAGTTCCATCTGGTTGTCGGAGAGTTCCCAGGCACCGTCGACCTTGCCCTTTACGGTGTCGACCAGGTGCAGCTTGGCGGCAAAGTCCTGGTTGGCGTCCAGCGGCGCGGAAACGCTGACCGACAGGGTGCTGGCACCGTCGAGCTGGACTTCCGAGACGTCCAGCACAGTCAGCTCGCGGCCAGCGTAGCGCTTGGCGAGCAGCGCCGGGTCTTCGCGCTTGGCCGCCTTGGTTTCGGCGGGCGCAACGGCGGTGGCGGCATCGGCGGGGGCCGATGGCTTGTCCGACGTGGAAGAATCACAGGCACTGAGCAGGGCCAGCGCGCAGGCCAGCAACAATCCTTTGTTAAGCATTTGAGAGGGGACTCTTCGGCAGCGTGTACGTGAGGGAGGCAACTATAGCGCAACGCCGCAGGGCTTACCTGGCGATGCGCGGCAAGTGAGACCCTGTTCGCGCCGATTGGTTGCCTGGTCGGTACAATGGCGTATTTGATCTTGCAAGGGGGCGCGAAGCGGCCCTGCAACGAAGGATTCGCATGTCTTCACTGTCCACCGCCTGGCGCGACCGCCCCACCCACCACAAGGTCTGGGCCCTGGCCGCGCCGATGATCCTGTCCAACATCTCGGTGCCGCTGGTGGCGCTGGTCGACAGCACGGTGATCGGCCACCTGCCCCACGCCCACCAGCTGGGCGCGGTGGCCGTGGGCGCCACGCTGTTCACCTTCATGGTCGGCCTGATGGGCTTCCTGCGCATGGGCTCCACCGGCTTCGCCGCCCAGGCCGCCGGCCGCGCCGACGGCGCCGCGCTGCGTCAAGTGCTGGTGCAGGGGCTGCTGCTGGCACTGGCCTTCGCCCTGCTGATCGGCCTGCTCGCCCTGCCCTTCAGCCAGTTGGCGCTGCACGCGATGCAGCCCAGCGAGGCGCTGCATGCCTCCACCGAGGCATTCTTCCATACGCGCCTGCTCGGCCTGCCGGCGGCGCTGGCCAGCTACGCCCTGGTTGGCTGGTTCCTCGGCACGCAGAACGCCCGGGCGCCGCTGGCGATCCTGCTGACCACCAACCTGCTGAACATCGCCCTGAACCTGTGGTTCGTGCTCGGCCTGGACTGGGGCGTGGTCGGCTCGGCACGGGCCTCGGTGATCGCCGAGTGGTGCGCCGCCCTGCTCGGCCTGGCCCTCACCCGCCCGGCGCTGCGCGCCTACCCCGGGCATATCGCCTGGGCCGCGCTGAAGCGCTGGCAGGCCTGGCGGCCCTTGCTGGCGGTGAACCGCGATATCTTCCTGCGCAGCCTGGCGCTGCAGCTGGTTTTCCTGCTGTTGACCGTGCAGGGTGCACGGCTGGGTGAAGCGACGGTGGCGGCCAATGCCTTGCTGCTCAACGGGCTGATGCTCACCGCCTACGCCCTCGATGGCCTGGCCCATGCGGTCGAGGCGCTGTGTGGGCACGCCATCGGCGCCCGTGATCGCGATGCCCTGAAGCGGGCGCTTGCGGTGGCCTGCGGGTGGTCGTTGATCGTCAGCCTGGGGTTTGCGGTGCTGTTCCTGCTGGGCGGCCATCTGTTCATCGACCTGCAGACCGATATCGCCAGTGTGCGCGAGGCGGCGTATCCGTACTTGCCTTATCTGGCGGTGCTGCCGTTGGTGGCGGTGTGGAGTTATCTGCTGGATGGGCTGTTCATCGGCGCCACCCGGGCGCGAGAGATGCGCAATGCGATGCTGGTGTCGGTGGTGATCGCGTTGCCTGTGGCGGTTGTCATGCGTGGGTTCGGCAACCATGGGTTGTGGTTGTCCTTCTTGCTGTTCATGGCGCTGAGGGCGGTGACGCTGGGGTGGGTGGGGTGGCGGTTACAGCAACGGGATCGTTGGGTTCGGTGAAGCAGGGGGCGCTTTGCGCCCCTTTCGCGACACAAGGCCGCTCCCACAGGGATCGCGGTCATCTGTAGGAGCGGCCTTGTGTCGCGAAATGAGGGCGAAGCCCTTACCTGCGGGGTTACAGCCACACACAATCCCAATGTGAATACTCGCCGGCACGCTTGGCCAACCCTGCACGAATGGGATTGGCAACAATGTACCGGGCAACCGCTTTGACATCCTCTTCCCGCCGCAAGGCCCGGTCGTGATAACCGGTCTGCCAGATGTGCCGCCGTTCGACACCCTCGCGGTATAGCGCATTGCTGCTGCGAGATTTGAACGCACACATCAGTGTGCTCAGGTGGATGTGCCCAAGCTCGACAAGCCAATGCACATGGTCAGGCATCAGGACCCAAGCCAAGGTGCGACAAGCATGTTTCTGATCACAAAGGCGCATCTGGTTGACCACGACTCGGGCGAGATTGAAATCAGCGAACAGCGGTTTGCGGTCGCGGGTAGTGGTTGTCAGCAAATAGTGGCGCCCAGGCTCGGAAACTCGTCCTCGACGTAGAAGATGGGAGTGTGGGCTATCCATGTCGTGCTCCTTTGAACATTGCATTCAAAGTTAGCCGTGGTGGCAAGGTGGACAGCTACTGGATCATTTCTCGATGTGACTTCGGTGAGGGCTTCGCCCTCATTTCGCGACACAAGGCCGCTCCCACAGGTACCGGGATTCCATAAGGAATTGCAATACCTGTGGGAGCGGCCTTGTGTCGCGAAAGGCCCGCAACGCGGGCCCCAGCTTACGAAGACAAGTACGAAGACCGGGTCAACCCAAGCCGCAACGCATCAAGGAACTGCGTGCGCTCGCGCGCGGTGATCCGTGCGCTGGCCACCTTGTCGCGGTAGTGGGTCATCAACTCCTCCGGCGACAGGTGCACGTAGCGCAGCATGTCCTCGATGGTGTCGTGGGTCTCGATGCCGGCGTGGTACACGCTACCGTCGGCGTTCTGGTAGATGTTCACCGAGTCGGTGTCACCAAACAGGTTGTGCATGTCGCCGAGGATTTCCTGGTACGCGCCCACCAGGAACACGCCCAGCAGGTAGTCCTCGCCTTCCTTGACCGCGTGCACCGGCATGCTGGTCTCGATGCTCTGCTCGTCGACGTACTGGTTGATCTTGCCGTCGGAGTCGCAGGTCAAATCCTGCAGCACGGCGCGGCGCAGCGGCTCTTCGTCCAGACGGTGCAGCGGGATGATCGGCAGCACCTGGCCGATGGCCCAGGTGTCCGGCAAGCTCTGGAACACCGAGAAATTGCAGATGTACTTGTCGGCCAGCTTGTCGTTCAGCTCGTCCAGCACCTGGCGGTGCGAGCGCTGGCGGGCCTTGAGCGAGTTGTGCAGGCGGCGGCACACGGCGAAGTAGCACTGCTCGGCCAGGGCTTTTTCAGCCAGGGTCAGCTTGCCGTCGGCGTACTGCGCGGCCACGTCGCCCATGTAGTGGGTGGCACGCCAGTAGGTCTCGGTGACCATCTCGATGTCGGTGGGGCCGAGCAGGTCGGCCAGCCACTGCACGGTCTCGGGCAGCGACTCCTTGTTCTCGATGGTCGGCATCTCGTCGTTGTGGCTCTCGACGTCGGTCACCTGGATCACCAGCATGGCGTGGTGCGCGGTCAGCGAGCGGCCGCTCTCGGAGAAGATGTGCGGGTGCGGCAGGCCCTGCGCGTCGCAGAACTCCTTGAGCATCCCGACCACCACGCCGGCGTAGTCGTCCATGTCGTAGTTGATCGAGCTGGCGTTGCGCGAGTGGGTGCCGTCGTAGTCCACGCCCAGGCCGCCGCCAACGTCGATGTGATCGACCGGCAGGCCCAGGGCGCGCAGCTCGCCGTAGTAGCGGATGGCTTCCTTGAAGCCGTGCTGGTAGTCGGCCAGATTGGCGATCTGCGACCCCATGTGGAAGTGCAGCAGGCGGATGCCCTGGTCGAGCCCGGCGTCACGGAAGCGCTGCACCACCGAAATCAGCTGGGCGGCGGACAGGCCGAACTTGGACTTCTCGCCCCCGGTGTCGGCCCACTTGCTCGAGGCCAGCGACGACAGGCGCACGCGCAGGCCGACCTGTGGCTTGACCTTCAGCTCCGCGGCTTCCTCGATCACCAGGGCGACCTCGGATTCCTTCTCGATGACGATGAACACGTTGTGGCCGAGCTTCTGGCCCATCAGCGCCAGGCGGATGAACTCGCGGTCCTTGTAGCCGTTGCAGACGATGGTGCCGCCCTTCGGCGCCAGCGCCAGCACCGCCAGCAGCTCGGGCTTGGAGCCGGCTTCCAGGCCGATGGAGACGTTCTGGGTGGCGATGATGTTCTCGACCACCGCTTCCTGCTGGTTGACCTTGATCGGGTACAGCGCGGTGTACTGGCTCTGGTACTCCAGGCGCGCGATGTTGGCGTCGAAGGCGCCGGTCAGCTGGCGCACGCGGTCCTGCAGGATGTCGGGGAAACGCACCAGCAGCGGCAGCGACAGACCGCTCTGGCGCAGCTCCTGGACCTGCTCGAACAGGTCGATCGGCGCGCTGTCCGGGCCGTTGGGGCGCACTTCGACGCGCCCGGCTTCATTGATGGCGAAATAACCAGCGCCCCAATGGCGGATGCCATAAACACTGCGGCTGTCGGCCACGGTCCACTGGCTACCATCGTCTTTGCGTGTGCGTCGTACGGACATTCAAGTCCCCTGTATGAAAAGTCGATAACACGGCCCCGCTAAGGGCGCAGGCAGTGTAGATACTGAAAATGACGATTCTTCCGTGTCCAGGCATAGACCCTGGCCACCGGAACGAGTTTAGAAAGCACTGGGCAAAAAATCGCGCGGCGGCACTTAGCCGCCGGATTTCTTCGCCTTGAAGCCCTGCTTGATCAGCTCGGCGAGCAACAGCTCGACGTGGTCGCCCTGGATTTCGATGACGCCGTCCTTGAGCGCACCGCCGGTGCCACAGCGACGCTTGAGCGTGCTGGCAAGTTCCTTGAGCGGCTCCAGCGCCAGCGGCACACCGGTGATGGTGGTCACGGTCTTGCCGCCACGGCCTTTGCTTTCACGGCGCACACGGGCAATGCCGTCGCCTTCGGGGATGACCTGCTGCTTGCAGACACAAGCGTCCACCGGCTGGCCACAGTCGGGACAGTGCCGACCGGCATCGGTGGAATATACGAGACCGCCAAGGGCGGCGAGGGAAGAAGCTTTCTTGGCCACTTTTGTTCCTCGGTGCTGAGGACAAAAACTGGTCGGCGGGAGCCGACCGCGAAGCCCCACTCTGGCAGGGGCGGCGCTACTGCCGCAAGGTCATGCGACAGCCCGAAAAGGGCGCGCAGTGTAACGATAAATCTGGCTGTTGCTAAGTACAGGATTGCGCCATTTTACGAAAGTTTTGCGACCTTCCGGCCACTGGGGCCCTTTCGCGACTCCGGGCGCTCCCCAGGGGCAGCGCAGTCCATCAGATCAGGCCAGCCTGGTACCGCTGCAACGCCACCAGCGAGTCCGGGCAATACGGTCGCTGCGCGCTTTCGGCCTGGGCCTGCTCGACGCTGATGAACCGCGCCTCGATGACCTCCTCGGGCTGCAAGCGCAGCGCCCCGTCCCACACCGCCGAATACACCGCGCACCACAGGCGGTTGCCCGGCTGCTCGAAGTAGAACGTCTCGTGAAAACGCAACTCGACGCCGCTCACCCCCAGCTCCTCGGCCAGCTCCCGGGCCGCCGAGTCGGCGTAGGACTCCTGCCCCCCCACCATGCCGCCGGCCGCCACATCCCAGTACCCGGGATACAACGCCTTGCTCAGTGTGCGCCGGTGCACACACAGCTCGCCGGCACCGTTGAACAGCAGGATGAACGTGCAGCGCCCGATCAGGCCGCGCTCACGCAGCTCGGCCCGTGGCAGGGCGCCGAGCAGTTGGTCATGCTCGTCGACCCACGCCACCAGTTCGGCGTCGGAGGCCGCGCGGTGCGCGACCTCGGCAGGATTGACCGGCATATCAGCCCTGGGACAGCAGTTGGCGCAGGTCGATGACCGCGGCGTTGGCCCGGGAGATGTAGTTGGCCATCACCAGCGAGTGGTTGGCCCACACGCCAAAGCCGCTGCCGTTGAGCACCATCGGGCTCCACAGCGCTTCCTGCGAGGCTTCCAGCTCGCGGATGATCTGCCGCACGCTGACCGTGGCGTTCTTCTTCGCCAGCACGTCGGCGAAGTCGACCTCGATGGCGCGCAGCAGGTGCGACAGCGCCCAGGCCTGGCCGCGGGCTTCGTAGAACACGTTGTCGATCTGCAGCCACGGGGTCTCGACCACTTCTTCGTCGACCTGCGGCGCCTGGCCAGGGGCCACGGCCTCGGTCTTCAGGGTGTTGTTCAGCTTGACCCGGCCGACGCTGGCCGACAGGCGCTGGGACAGCGAGCCCAGGCGGGTGGCCACGTCGCCCAGCCAGTTGTTCAGGTTGTCGGCGCGGGTGTAGAAGATCGCGCCCTGGTCACCCTTGGCCAGACGGGTCTGGTAACGGTTCAGCGACTTGATGCCCTCTTCGAACTCCGACTCGCTCGACGGCAGGATCCAGCTCTTGTTGTCGAAGTTGAAACGCGGCTCGGCCTTGGCCAGGTCGGCGTCCTCGGTCGACTGCGACTGGGAGCGGGCGAAGTCCTTGCGCAGGGCACGGGACAGGTCGCGCACCTGGACCAGCACGCCGTACTCCCAGCTCGGCATGTTGTCCATCCACAGCCCCGGCGGGAAGCGGTCGTTGGAAATATAGCCGCCCGGCTTGTCGAGCAAAGTGCCGGCGACGGTCTTGAGAGTCTCGACGGTGGTGTAGCCGATGACCATCTGCTGGCCGTTGCGCTCGGCGGCGGCCTGGGCGTTCTGCTGCACCGGGAACAGCTCGGGCTCCTGGCTCCAGTACCAGCCCAGGCCGATGCACACCAGCAGGTAGAGGCCGATCAGGGTCCCCAGGGCACGGCTCCAGAGGCCGCCAAGGTAGCTATGGGTGGCAGCGCCGCGGGTTTCGACCCGCTCACGGGGCTCGGCCTTGGCCTCGCGGTTTTTCCAATCCAGCATGGCATTGTCCTTAATCAGTCACGAACGGTTCAGGGCTTGGACCACAGGCCTCGGCCAGGGTGCCACGACAAGCCCGCATGCCAGCACTATAAAGCAGACGCCGCCATTCGTATAAGCGACCATCGGGTCGGCAACTGAATGACGGTCCTTGAGCACTTTGTTGACCCCAGGCACTCGCTTGTCGGAAAAGGGGTGCTAGCATAGAGCCATCATTGAACCTGCGCCCTCCCACTCATAAGTAGTCAGGACATGACCCAGCCAGCCGAGCCGAGCCACGAACGCCTCAAGCAGCATTTTGCCCAGCGGGTGATCCACCAGGCCCGGCAGATCCTCGAGATCTGGCAGCGCCTGCAGCGTGGCGAGTGGTCCAGCGGCGACCTGGGCGAGCTGTGCGAGGCCAACCTGCGTCTGCAGCGCTACGCCGAACGCTTCGAGCAGCCCGAGCACGGCAGCCTGTCGACGGCCATCGGCCAGACCCTGCGCGCCATCGAGGCCAACAGCGCGCGGCTCAATTCCGAACTGATCAGCGAACTCAACCGCCTGATGCAGCGCCTGTCGCGCACCGGCCTGCGCAAGGGCGACCAGCTCGACAACGTGCCCCTGCCGCCACTGCGCAAGCCGGTGTACATCGTCCTGCAGGACCATGAACGCGCCGAGCGCCTGGCCCAGCAGCTGGAGTTCTTCGGCCTGAGCGTGCAGGCGCTGTGCAGCGCCGAGGCGTTCCAGGCGTCGATGAGCGAGCGCCTGCCCTCGGCCATCGTCATGGATGTGGACTTCACTGGCGCCGGCGTCGGCCTGCAGCTGGCGGCCCAAGCCCAGCAGGGGCTGGAGCAGCCGGTGCCGCTGCTGTTCTTCTGCTTGCACGAGACCGACACCCCGACCCGCCTGGCCGCCGTGCGCGCCGGCGGCCAGGAGTTCCTCACCGGCACCCTGGACGCCTCCAGCCTGCTGGAGAAGCTCGAGCTGTTGACCAGCGCCACCCAGTACGACCCGTTCCGCGTGCTGGTGATCGACGACTCCCGCGCCCAGGCCCTGCATACCGAGCGCCTGCTCAACAGCGCCGGGATCATCACCCGCACCCTGACCGAGCCGATCCGCACCATGAGCGAGCTGGCCGACTTCCAGCCCGACCTGATCATCCTCGATATGTACATGCCCGAGTGCACCGGCCCTGAGCTGGCCAAGGTGATCCGCCACAATGACCGCTACGTCAGCGTGCCAATCATCTACCTGTCGGCCGAGGACGACCTGGACAAGCAGCTCGACGCCATGAGCGAAGGCGGCGACGACTTCCTCACCAAGCCGATCCGCTCGCGGCACCTGGTGACCACCGTGCGCAACCGTGCCGCCCGCGCTCGCCACCTCAAGGCGCGGATGGTCCGCGACAGCCTCACCGGGCTGTACAACCACACCCATATCCTGCAGCTGCTCGAGGACTGCAGCTTCCGCGCCCGCCGCGAAGCGCAGCCGCTGAGTTTCGCCATGCTCGATATCGACCACTTCAAGAAAATCAACGACCGCCACGGCCACCCCATGGGCGACCGGGTGATCAAGAGCCTGGCGCTGTTCCTCAAGCAGCGCCTGCGCAAGACCGACTTCATCGGCCGCTACGGCGGCGAGGAGTTCGCCATCGTCATGCCCAATACCGGACTGGACGCGGCGCACAAGGTGCTCGACGAAATCCGTCGACGTTTTGCCGAGATCCATTACCCGGCCCAGCCCCACGACCTGCAGTGCACCTTCAGCGCCGGGGTGGTGCAGCTGGACGAGCAGCTCGACGCGCTGACCATGGCCAGCGCCGCGGACGAAGCGCTGTACCGCGCCAAGCATGCCGGACGCAACTGCGTGGTGCGGGTCGAGCCTTAGCCCCCTGTGGGAGCCGGCTTGCCGGACAGAGGCCGGCGCAGGAAAACCACAGCAGAAGCCAATACCGGCACTGTGCCACTTTTTTATGGCGCCAGCCCTCCGTCGTCATCACCCCGTCACAAAATCGCAATAACTTCAGGGCCGACTTCTCCACTCCCCTCCGCAGGAAGTTCGCGGCTATGCGCCTGAAGTGGCTGACCAATTTCAACACCCTGTTGCTGGTGACCGTGTGTATTGCCCTGGGCGCGACCCTGTGGTGGTCGCAACGCGCCCTGGAACGTCCCTATCAACTGATGGAGCGCTACCTGGGCCTGTCACAGCAGTTCCAGAACGATGCCGCGCGCAACATCCAGGCCTACCTGGGCAGCGGCGACGCCCTGCGCCACGCGGCGGCCATGGAGGCCAACACTCAGTTGCAGGCGGCACTGGCCGACTGGCCAGAGCCTTTGTCGGCCAAGCTGCGCCCGAGCCTGGACAGCCTGCAGGGCTTCACCGCCAACGAACTGCTCGCCGCCGGCAAGTTGGCCGGCGATCCCCAGGCCCTGCTGCTGCAAGCCGAGCGGGAGCTGGGGGCGAACCTCGAACAACTGGCCAGCTACGCCCGCGACAGCGCCAGCAGCGACGCCGGCCGCTACCTGACGCCGCTGCTGGAGGCCTCCGTGCACCTGGGCCGGCTGTCCCTGGCCCGGGACAAGCTGGTCAGCAGCGGCCGCGCCGAACTGGCCGCCGAGGTGGAGCGCGAACTGCAACTGATCACCGCCCAGGCCCAGGCCATCGATGACCTGCCGCTGCTGGGGGTGACCCGCGCCGCCGAGTCCAACGCCGACGACTTCGCCGCGATGATGGGCCTGGAATCCCAGGCCAGCAGCCAGCAGGAAGACGTCGCCGTGGGCCTGAAGCGCGAGCTGCACAGCCTGCTCGGCCGCTACCCCGGCGAATTGCAGCGCACCCGCGAACAGATCGAGCGCCGCGCCGCCCTGGCCGCCAGCACCGGCGAGCGCCTGGAAGCGGTGCAGCAGGCCATCGCCGGCCTCGAGCCCGAGGTGCGCGGCCTGCACGCCACCATCGCCGGCGAAGTGCGCCTGATCCAGGGCCTGATGATCGGCCTGATCCTGCTGATCGCCCTGCTGATCGACACCCTGCAGCGCCGCCTGGCACGCACCCTGACCAGCCTGGCCCCGGCATTGTCGCGCTGGGCCGAGGGCGATTTCGCCCAGGCCATCGCCCTGGGCCGCACCAACCGCGAGCTGCACGATATCCAGGAGTCGCTGAACCGCCTGCGCCAGTACCTGGTGGAACTGGTCGGTACCATCCGCCACAACGCCGAGCAGGTGGCCGGCAGCAGCCATGCCCTGGCCGGTATGAGCAGCGCCCTGCACGACGGCGCCGAGCGCCAGGCCGGCGACACGGCGCAGATCCGCGACGCCCTGGGCGAGCTGGAGGCGACCATCCAGCAGGTGGCCGGCGATGCCAGCGCCGCCGCCGAGGCCAGCCGCGATGCTGGCCGGGCCGTGGAGCAGGGCCAGACGGTGATCGGCCAGAGCCTTTCCGGCCTGCGTTCGCTGGTCGACGAGGTGCAGGGCAACGCGCGGATGATCGAGCAACTGGCGGAAGAGTCGGCGACCATCGGTGGCGTGCTCACGGTGATCCGGGCGATTGCCGAACAGACCAACCTGCTGGCCCTCAATGCCGCCATCGAAGCGGCCCGGGCCGGCGAGATGGGCCGTGGCTTCGCCGTGGTCGCGGATGAAGTGCGCTCGCTGGCCCAGCGCACCACCGGCGCCACCGGCGAGATCCAGGCGCTGATCGACCGCCTGCAGCAGGCCGCCCGCAGTTCGGTGGACGGCATGCGCACCCAGCTGGAACACGCCGAGGCCACGGCCAACCAGGCGCAGTCGGCCGATGGCGCGCTGGACGCGATCGTCAGTGCCATCCGCACCATTGCCGACACGGCGGTGCGGATCGCCGATGTGACCGCGCAGCAAACCGGGGCGGTGAGCGAGATCCGCGACCACAGCGAACGGATTCATGAGCTGGGCGAGGACAACCTGCAGCGCATTGGCGAAGGGCGTGAGCAGGGCGAGCAGTTGCTCAAGCTGGGGGGCGAGTTGAATACGGCGGTGCGGGCGTTCAGGCTCTAACCCCTGCTTGATGGCAGAGGGACGCGAACCCTCTAGGAGCGGCCTTGTGTCGCGATGGGCCGCGCAGCGGCCCCAATTTCGGCCAACTCCGCTATCATGCCCGCCACGTTCCACCTCGCGAGTCCGCCATGCGCCGCCTGTTTTTCCTGCTGCTCCTGCTGCTGGCCAGCCCCGTCTTCGCCACGGGCCTGCTCGACAACCGCCCCAGCGCCACCCTCGGCGCCGCCTCCAACAGCGCTGACTTCCTGCCCGTGCACGAAGCCTTCAAGCTCAGCCTGGTCCAGGCCGACGCCCAGACCGTCAAACTGCGCTTCGTCGCCACCGACGGCTACTACCTCTACCGCCACCGCTTCCAGTTCCGCACCGAACCCGCGGACATCCGCCTGGGCGCGCCGAACATCCCCAAGGGCGAGGCCAAGCACGACGAGTTCTTCGGCGATGTCGAGGTGTACCACGGCGTGCTCGACATCGAGCTGCCGCGCAACGACCCGCGCGCCTTCACCCTGCTGGTGGGCTACCAGGGCTGCGCCGACAAGGGCCTGTGCTATCCGCCGGAAACCGCGCGACTGAGCATCGACGGCCAAGGCGCCCCGCTGCCGGCAACCGTCGAGCAGGGCTGGACCTGGAAATCGCTGCTGCTGTTCTTCCTCGCCGGGGTCGGCCTGACCTTCACCCCCTGCGTGCTGCCGATGCTGCCGATCCTCTCCGGCGTGGTCCTGCGCGGCCAGGTCGGCGGCCTGCGTGGGCTGTCGCTGTCGCTGGCCTATGTGCTGCCGATGGCGGCGAGCTTCGCCGTGCTCGGTGCGCTGATGGGCCTGTTCGGCGCCGGCCTGAACCTGCAGGCACGTCTGCAGTCGGCCTGGGTGCTGGTGCCGTTCGCCGCGTTCTTCGTGCTGTTCGCCCTGGCCATGTTCGGCCTGTTCGACATCAAGCTGCCGCAGGCCCTGAGCAGCCGCCTGGACAACCTCGCCCACCGCACCAAGGGCGGCTCGCTGCTCGGCGCGGCTGTGCTCGGCGTGCTGTCCAGCCTGCTGGTCTCGCCCTGCGTGTCGGCGCCGCTGGCCGGCGCCTTGCTGTATATCAGCGCCAGCGGCGACGCCCTGGGCGGCGCGCTGAAACTCTTCGCCCTGGGCCTGGGCATGGGCGCGCCGTTGCTGCTGGTGGCCACCGGCGGCGCAGCCTGGCTGCCGAAGAGCGGGCCGTGGATGAATACGGTGAAGAACGCCATCGGCGTATTGCTGCTGGGCCTGGCCATCGGCCTGCTCAGCCGCGTGCTGCCGGGGCCAGCCACCCTGCTGCTGGTCGGCCTGCTGGCCGCCGGCGTGGCGCTGTTCCTCGGCGCCCTGGAGTTCGTGGTCAAGACCCCGCGCCAGCGCCTGGCGCAACTGCTGGGCCTGGCGCTGCTGGTGTATGCCCTGGCCTGCTGGTATGGCGCCCTGAGTGGCCAGGGCGACCCGCTGCGTCCGCTGCCGCCACCCACCGTGGCCGGCAGCCCCGTAGCGGCCAAGGCCGACGCCTGGCAGACCATCACCAGCCCCGCTGCCCTCGACGCCGCCCTGGCCGAGGCCAAAGCCGCTGGCCAGCCAGTGCTGCTCGACTGGTACGCCGACTGGTGCATCAGCTGCAAGGTGATCGAGCACGAAGTGCTCAACGCGCCGCAGGTCCAGCCGCAACTGGGCGCCTTCCGCCTACTGCGCTTCGACATCACCGAGAGCAACGCGCAACAACGCGCCCTGCTCGACCGCTACCGGTTGTTCGGCCCTCCCGCGCTGATGTTCTTTGCCGCGAACGGCAGCGAAATGACCACCGATCGGGTCATCGGCGAGATAAACGCCGGCGATTTCGCCCAGGTATTGACGCGCGTGCGCGGCCAACTCGGGCTATAACTTCCCGCGTCCAGTGAAAAAACCCCGCAGCAGTGACCAGACTTAATCATCTGGTCACATACTTTGCGCGAATCTCGGACATCGTGCTGGCTATTGCCGGGAACTGGACACTCAGCGCCGCTTGCGGCATAGTCGCCGCGCTATGTCGAATTGCCCTACAAAACCAAGGAATCGCAGATGGCAACGCTACTGGTGCTGCACGGCCCCAACCTGAACCTGCTCGGGACCCGCGAACCGGGCCACTACGGCGCCGCCACCCTGGCCCAGATCAATCAGGACCTGGAGCAACGCGCCCGCGCCGCCGGCCACCATCTGCAATACCTGCAGAGCAATGCCGAATACGAATTGATCGACCGCATCCATGCCGCGCGCAACGAAGGCGTGGACTTCATCCTGATCAATCCGGCCGCTTTCACCCACACAAGCGTCGCATTACGTGACGCATTGCTTGCGGTGAGCATCCCATTCATCGAAGTGCACCTCTCGAACGTGCACAAGCGTGAACCGTTCCGCCACCACTCCTACTTTTCCGATGTTGCCGTAGGGGTGATCTGCGGCCTCGGTGCCACCGGTTACCGGCTGGCCCTGGAGTCCGCGCTGGAACACCTGGCTGCCAACGCACAGCCCTGATGACACAAGGCCTTGGCCCTTCAGGCCGAGGCTCATGAAGAAACGTTTTAGACACGTTTTAAAAATACGTCCCCGACCGAACCTTGGGAGTTGATGATTAATGGATATCCGTAAAGTCAAGAAGCTGATCGAACTGCTGGAAGAGTCTGGCATCGACGAACTGGAGATCAAGGAAGGCGAAGAGTCCGTTCGCATCAGCCGCCACAGCAAGACCCCGGCCGGCGCCCAGTACTTCGCCGCTCCGGCACCGATGGCCGCTCCGGTTGCCGCCGCAGCACCTGTTGCCGCCGCCGCCCCGGCCGCTGAAGCCGCCGCCGCCGCGCCTGCCCTGAAAGGCACCGTTGTTCGTTCGCCAATGGTCGGCACCTTCTATCGCAAGCCTTCGCCAACCTCGGCCAACTTCGCCGAAGTCGGCCAGGCCGTGAAGAAAGGCGACACCCTGTGCATCGTCGAAGCCATGAAAATGATGAACCACATCGAAGCCGAGATCGGCGGTGTGATCGACGCCATCCTGGTGGAAGACGGCCAGCCGGTTGAGTACGACCAGCCGCTGTTCACCATCGTTTGATTCGCGGAGAACCAACGATGTCTGGGAAGCTTGAAAAAGTCCTGATCGCCAACCGTGGGGAAATTGCCCTGCGGATCCTGCGTGCCTGCAAAGAGCTGGGCATCAAGACCGTCGCCGTGCACTCCACGGCCGACCGTGAACTGATGCACCTGGGCCTGGCAGACGAGTCGGTCTGCATCGGCCCTGCATCGTCCAAGGATTCGTACCTGCACATTCCGGCGATCATCGCCGCCGCCGAAGTGACAGGCGCCACCGCCATCCACCCGGGCTACGGCTTCCTCGCGGAAAACGCCGATTTCGCCGAGCAGGTGGAAAAATCCGGCTTCGCCTTCATCGGCCCGAAAGCCGATACCATCCGCCTGATGGGCGACAAGGTGTCGGCCAAGGACGCGATGATCAAGTCGGGCGTACCGACCGTGCCAGGTTCCGACGGCCCGCTGCCGGAGGACGAAGAGGTTGCCCTGGCAATCGCCCGTGACGTCGGCTACCCGGTGATCATCAAGGCCGCCGGTGGCGGCGGTGGTCGCGGCATGCGCGTGGTGCACAAGGAAGAGGACCTGATCGCCTCGGCCAAGCTGACCCGCACCGAAGCCGGTGCCGCGTTCGGCAACCCGATGGTCTACCTGGAGAAGTTCCTGACCAACCCACGTCACGTGGAAGTGCAGGTGCTGTCCGACGGCCAGGGCAACGCCGTGCACCTGGGCGACCGTGACTGCTCGCTGCAGCGCCGTCACCAGAAAGTCCTGGAAGAAGCCCCGGCCCCGGGCATCGACGAGAAGGCCCGTCAGGAAGTCTTCAAGCGTTGCGTCGACGCCTGCATCGAGATCGGCTACCGCGGTGCCGGTACCTTCGAGTTCCTGTACGAGAACGGCCGCTTCTACTTCATCGAGATGAACACCCGCGTCCAGGTCGAGCACCCGGTCTCGGAGATGGTCACCGGCATCGACATCGTCAAGGAGATGCTGAGCATCGCCGCTGGCAACAAGCTGTCGTTCCGCCAGGAAGACGTGGTGATTCGCGGTCACTCGCTGGAGTGCCGGATCAACGCCGAAGACCCGAAGAAGTTCATCCCGAGCCCAGGCAAGGTGAAGCACTTCCACGCCCCGGGCGGCAACGGCGTGCGCGTCGATTCGCACCTGTACAGCGGCTACTCGGTTCCGCCGAACTATGATTCGTTGATCGGCAAGCTGATCACCTACGGCAAGGACCGCGACGAAGCCATGGCGCGCATGCGCAATGCCCTGGACGAGATCGTCGTCGACGGCATCAAGACCAACATCCCGCTGCACCGTGACTTGGTGCGTGATGAAGGTTTCTGCAAAGGCGGCGTCAACATCCACTACCTCGAGCACAAACTGGCCAACCAGGAGTGATCGCGTTAGCGTGATGAAAAAGCCCCGGCCCCGTGCCGGGGTTTTTTATTTCTGCACATCTCAAAACCTTGGGACCGTGGGAGCGGGCTTGCCCCGCGATTCAACGGCACCAAACCCAATGGAACCCCGCCCAAACCCACGCAGTCCACCGATCAGGCCCACCTTCCCGAGGCCTCACAAGGAGACTCCCATGAAAGGCACTGCGCTATCCGCCCTGTTCGCGGCCGCCACCCTGCTGGCCTCGCCTGTGTTCGCCGCCGACGACCTGTGCGCCATGAACCTGCAGAAGATCGACGACAGCATGGCCACCGCTGGCGCCACTTCCGAAGGCCTGGACAAGGCCATCACCGAGCATGTAGACCAAGCCAAGGCCGCCCAGGCCAAAGGCGACACCAAGGAATGCATCGCCATCACCAGCAAGGTGCTCGAGCGCCTGGACAAGACCGAGAAAGGCAGCGGCTCGGCCGGTGGCAGCGGTACCTAGACCCTGCGCGCACGTGGGCGGCCGAACCTTCTGTCGACGCCGCCCGCGTAAGCGCGTATACTCGGCCTTGCGTGCTGAAAGGCACGTTCAGCTAGAGCTGAGTGTGGGGCCGATTAGGATTCGACGCCGGTAGCGAAACTCTAGGTGCATGCCGAGTTGGTAACAGAACTCGTAAATCCACTGTTGCAACTTTCTATAGTTGCCAATGACAGCCAATACGAGGACTACGCTATCGCTGCGTAAGCAGCCTAGCCCGTTCTCCTGGTAGCTTCGGCTCCAGCAATCATCAGGGGATGCCTGTAAACCCGAAATGATTGTCATACAGAACAGGATCGTCGTGCAGCACGTTGGGGGCGAAGCGACTAAAACTTACCCAACTCATCCAAAGCACCCTGCCCGTCGGGCGGCTGCGGATTAAATCAGTAGACACGGCTAAGCATGTAGTACCGACAGCGGAGTACTGGCGGACGGGGGTTCAAATCCCCCCGGCTCCACCACATTAACATCTAAAGACGTCCACGGACGTCTTTTTTTGTGCCTGAATGCCAGAGAATACGTGGCTTTCAAGGCCATCGGCGTCCACGAACGTCCATGAGCAGCTACGCCTTTTGGCATTCCAAATGGCATTCCAAACTCGTAGGTGCTAATTTTTGGAATGCCAAAATCAAGTCTGGAATGCCAATGTGCGCACAAGCTACCCGTCTCTCTGAACTCAAAGTCAAATCTGCCAAGCCTGCTGAAAAGGACTACGTCCTATTTGATGGCGGCGGACTTCAAATGCGAGTGAGAAGCAATGGCTCTAAGCTATGGAACTTCAATTACCGACACCCTGTGACGAAGAAGCGGATCAACATGGGACTGGGAACCTTCCCCGAAGTGTCGTTGGCGCAAGCACGTAAGAGTTCCGTTGAAGCGAGGGAAGCACTTGCCCACGGCATCGACCCTAAAGAGAAACGGGATGCTGTGCTGCAAGCTAAACAAGCTGCAACTGAGCACACACTCCAGAATGTGGCGACGTCCTGGTATGAACTGAAGAAGGATGCTGTGACGCCGGCCTACGCTGAGGACATCTGGCGCTCGCTAACATTGCACATATTCCCGGACTTGGGCTCCACACCGATCTCAGCCATCCGCGCACCGCAAGTCATCAATCTGCTCCGACCACTCGAAACCAAGGGTAGCCTTGAAACCGTGAAGCGACTGACGCAGCGGCTCAACGAGATCATGACCTACGGGGTCAACTCGGGACTGATTCACGCGAACCCGCTCAGCGGTATCCGCTCCGTCTTCAAGAAACCGAAAAAGAAAAACATGGCGGCTCTACCCCCCGATGAGCTGAAAGAGCTCATGGTGGCAATCGCCAATGCCAGCATAAAAAGAACAACCCGCTGCCTGATCGAGTGGCAGCTCCACACCATGACCCGGCCAGTCGAGGCAGCAACCACTCGCTGGGCAGATATCGACATTGAGAAGAAGATCTGGACGATCCCTGCGGAGCGCATGAAGAAACGCCGAACGCACATTGTCCCGCTCACGGAGCAGTCTCTCGCGCTCCTGGAAGCGATCAAGGCCTACAGTGGACATCGGGAGTATGTGTTCCCCGCAGACCGAAACCCTCGTACCCACTGCAACAGCCAAACCGCCAATATGGCACTGAAACGCATGGGTTTCGAAGGGCGCCTGGTAAGCCATGGGATGCGCTCTATGGCGAGCACCATCCTCAACGAGCACGGCTGGGATCCTGAATTGATCGAGGTTGCGCTTGCCCACGTCGATAAAGACGAGGTACGTAGCGCGTACAATCGAGCAGATTACATAGAACGCAGACGCCCCATGATGGCGTGGTGGAGCGACCACATCCAGGAAGCTGCTACAGGCAACCTGTCGGTGTCAGCCATAAGAGAAAATCAAGATAAAAAAGTCATCTCGATACGTTGACCCAACGTCAGTGCCTGCGAAATTGCGCTTCGCTTGACCACCCGTTTGCATTCGACCCGACCAACGATTTCATCGGGTTTGACTGTTGACCCTAATTGAAAGTTGACCCACCGGGGCGGGCCAGTTTTCGGTCAGCGTCAACAGGTTTGACCAACAAGCGTTGTAACCATGATCGACAGAGAACGACCAAAAGCGGACTGTTCCGCACTGGCTTAGAAGGCGTTCATTGAGGGTGAAGGTATCTACGAAACTAGAGGCGATTCAGTCACACGTTACGAGGCTGGGAGCCTCTTATCAGCAGCCCGCAGGTCGAGAAGGGGCCACTCATCAAAATGAGGTCGCTCGGGACAAGAATCAACCAAATGCATGGAGTTGAATTGCCCCTGGCGGGTTTCGTAAATACCTAGCCCTGGATGCGCCAAGCAGTTACGACGAATCAAAAATCAGATCCAAAGATATTTCAGACCTATATCACCTCTGTGAATGCCCCACTGTATCGACTGCTACTGGGGATTTAGCGTGCCAGCTTCTACCTCGGCACGCTCATCACTTGAGAGGATCTGAGCATGTATATCCCTTGCCCAAGCTGTAACTCGGGACGCGTCATCACTAAAAATATCGGTAAACAAGCAGGTGGTTTGATTGGTGCAGCAGGTGGTGCCGCCAGTGGCGCCGCTGGTGCCCTATCAGGCGCTGAAGCCGGCGCGGTACTGGGGGTAGTTGGCGGGCCGGTAGGTATTGCTATCGGCAGCATCGCTGGGGCGATTTTGGGTGGTCTGTTTGGCGGAGTGGCAGGCGGGATAGCCGGTGCCACGCTGGGTGAGCAGATCGATGACAAGGTGCTTCACAACTACCAGTGCCAGGAGTGCGGTTACAGCTTCAGCGTCAACCACTAAGCCGTCGTTAACACGCGCCGGCGGTTGATGAATCGACGCTCATTCCAACTCATTCGCAAGGAATCGTTCCTATGGCTCATCTCATTGAAACCATGGCCTACGCCGGCACTACTCCCTGGCACGGTCTGGGCAATCAACTCCCCCGTAAACAGTCTATCGAGATCTGGCAACGTGAAGCCGGCATGGACTGGCAGATTTTGGAAAGCCCAGTGCACTTCAAGTCGGACGCGGTCGGCCACCTAGGCGCCATCCACTCCTTCCCTGAGCAGAAGGTGCTCTACCGCTCGGACACCAAGGCTCCTCTGTCGGTGGTCTCGCAGCGCTATCACACCGTGCAGCCGCGAGAGGTGCTGGAGTTCTACCGCGATCTCACCGAAGTCTCCGGCTACGAGTTGGAAACAGCTGGCGTGCTCAAGGGCGGGCGCAAGTTCTGGGCACTGGCGCGTACCGGGCAAAGTGCAGAGATGAAGGGCAACGACCAGGTCCACGGTTATCTACTGCTCGCCACCTCCTGTGACGGCACCCTGGCCACCACAGCAACGCCAACCACCGTGCGCGTAGTGTGCAACAACACCCTGACCATCGCCTTGGATGGCAGCAGCCTCGCCATAAAAGTGCCGCATAACACTCGCTTTGACCCGCAGACGGTGAAGAGGCAATTGGGCATCGCCGTCTCTGGCTGGGACGAGTTTATGTACCGCATGAGGGTGTTGGCTGAACGTAAGGTGCAGTGGCACGAGGCCCTGGGCTTCTTCATGAACGTGCTGTGCGAAACCAATCCAACCGCCAAATTACCGGAAGTACTGCCCAACGAACGTGCGCTACGCAAAGTCCAGGAGTTATACGAGGGCCGTGGTCGCGGCAGCCAGCTGGACTCGGCACGCGGCACCGCCTGGGGCCTGCTGAATGCTGTGACCGAGTATGTCGACCACGAGCGCCGTGCCCGTAGTAACGAGCACCGCCTGGACTCGGCATGGTTCGGTCAGGGGGCGCAGATCAAGCAACGCGCCCTGGATGCCGCCCTGCAACTCGCGGCCTAACCCTCACTCACAGCAATCCTCGCGCCCGGTCAGCCTTGTGCTGATCGGGCGTTTTTTATGCCAGCAGGGGAATACGATGAAGGCAACCTCATTGAATAGTAGCACCCGTAAGAAACGCCCTGCCCTGCGCCTGGTCAGCACCAAGGAGCTGCCGCGCGAGGACTGGTTACAGATCCGCAAGCAAGGCATCGGCAGTGCGGACGCCGCCGCTGCGGTGGGTCTGAATCCCTACAAGTCGCAGTTGGAGCTGTGGCTAGAAAAGACCGGTCGAGATGCTGGGCTACCGAAGGCCGATCCTCACGATGAGGAAAGCCCGCTGTACTGGGGCAATGTGCTGGAGCCCATCGTGGCCTGGCACTACAGCAAGCGCAACCAGCACAAGGTTCGGCGGATCAACGCGGTGCTGCAGCATCCCGATCCGGCCCTGCCCTGGATGCTCGCCAATATCGACCGCGAGGTGATCGGCGCGCCAGAGGTACAGATCCTCGAATGCAAAACGGCCGGCATAAACGGGACACGCCTCTGGAAAGAGGGCGTGCCCGAATATGTGCAATTACAAGTTATGCACCAGCTCGCCGTCACCGGCAAGCAGGCCGCTGATGTGGCGGTCCTGCTCGGTGGCCAGCACCTGGAAATCCATCGCATCGAACGCGACGAGGCGCTGATTGCTCGGCTGATTGACCTGGAACGGCTGTTCTGGGATTACGTCGTCAGTGATACCCCACCACCGGCCGATGGCACAGCGTCTGCGGAAGCGGCACTGCGCTGCCTCTACCCCGAGGATAACGGACAGACCCTGGACTTCAGCCAGCACACGGAACTTACCAGCACCTTCCTGGAACTCAAGTCTGTTCGTCAGAGCATTGCCCAGCAGGAAACACGTGAGGCACAGCTCAAGCAGGTTCTGCAGCAGGCCATGGGGGAAGCCACCCGTGCAGAGTTTGCCGAGGGCTACATCAGCTGGAAGAAGTCCAAGGACAGCATTGCTCTGGATGTCGAACAGATGCTTAAAGACAAGCCTTACCTGCAGGCTCGCTACCCCAAGGCCAAAGCAGGTACCCGTCGCTTCCTGATCGCCTGAAACAACCTGCTCGCCCTAGCCACCCGGACCGCTCACGTCCCGGTGGCTTTTTTATTTTCAGATCAAGGATAACCGCCATGCTCAAAGGTTTAGCCATTACCCCGCCGGTACTCGGGCGCATTTCCATTGGCAAGGTAGTCGAGAAAAACGGCAAGCGTCTGCCGGAGAAGGACGATCAGTTCACCATCACGTCGCAAGTCCAGAGCCGTGAAGGTTGGCTGCTGCATCCACTCAACGAAGAACTGCGCAGCGGCCAGGATGGCAAGCTGCGCAAAATTCCAATCCGCCTGTTGTTCAACGAACCAGATCTCAACTTTCGCGCGGACTACAGCCTGTTCGACCCTACTACCGGCAGGCCGTTGTGCGTCGGCAACGGTGAAACATGCAAGCGTTTGACCAAGGATGGCATCCAATCGCTGCTCTGCCCTTCACCCGATGGCTGCCCTCTGGCCCAAGGCAATGCCTGCAAGCCTTACGGTCGGCTGAACGTGGTGATTGGTGATGACGACCCACTGGGCAGTTTTGTCTTCCGCACCACTGGATTCAATAGCATCCGCACCCTGGCTGCGCGCCTGCATTACCTGCAAGCCATCTCTTGCAATCGCCTGGCCTGCCTGCCATTGGAGCTGCGTTTGCGTGGCAAATCCACCCGTCAGAGCCACGGCACGCCGATCTTCTACGTCGATATCACGGTGCGCAGTGGACTGAGTTTAGAAGATGCCCTATTGGCCGCCAAGCAACTGGAAGAAACCCGGCAAGCCTCGGGCTTTGACCAGAGCGCCTTGGATCACGCAGCCCGGCAGTGTTTTAACAATGGCGCTTTTGAAGACGGCGAGGAGGACAGCGGCGCCATTGTCGCGGAGTTCTTTCCCGCTGCTGAAAACTCATCCAGCGACTCAGAGCCCCAATCGGCAGCGCCTTTAAAGCCCTCACTGGCACAGAAGCTGGAGGCTCAAGCTATTGAGCAAAGCACTAGGACTTCTGTTCAGTAACGCTTTTCTTAACCTCCCCAGCCTGCCCTATTCTTACAGGAGTACCGTCATGAAATATCACAAGCTCAAAGCCGGTGAAGCGAGGGGCACTTACGTCATGGAATCACCAGTCACCGAAGCCGACATCCTGCAGATGGCGCAGCAACTGGCCATGAGTCGTCTGTCTAAAGGCCGGGCAGTGACTGAGCCGAAGCTGGTCTTCAGTCACCTGCAAACACTACTGCAGTACCACGAGTATGAAGTCTTTGCCCTACTGCTGCTCGATTCCAAACATCGGGTCATAGGCTTTAGAGAACTTTTCAGAGGTACTCTGGATGGGGCTAGCGTGTACCCACGAGAAGTGGTCAAGATCGCCTTGGAGCACAACGCTGCGGCCATTATTATTGTGCACAATCACCCCTCCGGCGACCCAGAACCCAGCCAAGCCGATCGCACCCTGACCATCACTCTCAAGAACGCTCTGGACATGGTCGGCACCCGCATATTGGACCATGTGGTGGTGGGCCATGAAGGTTGCGTATCCTTGGCCGAACGAGGTTTTTTGTAAACAGATGGCTCACGACCTCCGCGATGACCTTTGATTGTACTCAAAGGTCATCGCGGGATGACTGCTGACTGGGTAATTTGTTTTTTCGTTTTATCCGGAAAACTTACGGAGGACACCAGCGGGCTGGATCATGGTCGTGGCCGGTGGTGATACGGGCCATCTGATGTTTGCAGTGAAATCGGGAGTTCTGAAAGACAACCCAACGGCTCACCCACTGCCAAAGACCTCGATTACAGATTGAAACGCTGGGACGCTCAAACTGGTTGTTTGCCGGATCCCTGCGCAGTGGTAAGCGGGCTGCGGCGATCACGAGCCTGATCCAATCGGCGCGCACGAACGGGCATGATCCGTATTATCTCAAGGATGTCCTGACGCGACTGCCGACGCAGCGGGAGAGTGAAATCGGGCAACTGCTACCACATCAGTGGATGCCGGCCTGACTTACGCAAGGTGAGTTGGGCGGACACTTACGAATGGGTCACCTGCCGCGCTGATGAAATTCAGGCATTCAATACGCAGGTCAGTGTAGGTGAACAATTTCCCTACGAGCAGTGCCTGCGGAAACCGCAGGCACTGCACTCGGACACTAGATGTCTCCCATCTGCCGATCAAATGACTGGCGGATCAAACCCATCACATAGGGCAGTTCATCGTGGCTAGTGAACACGACTTCGACGTCACCATTCCCCCAACGTCCGAGGTTCGTGACATCTCGACACAGCCCCTTGGGATCATCAATTTCATGGAATGGCATGTTGAGCGACAGTCGCAGTCGCTTGGCCTGCGGCACCATATCGACAAAATTGGTTTCTGCCTTGTATGCGATATACAGCTTAAGCACGTCCTCCTTGACGCATGGGTCAAGCTCCAAAACTGCAGCACGAAGACTTTCGAAAAGATCACGCACGGGACCGGATGACAAATACGGGTGATCATCAATGCTGTACTGGTTGCCAGTCGATTGGCTCGCTGGGCGATATGCATCGAGAATGTCCGCAGCCAGCCGTGGAGAATCCCAGACCTTCTCAGCTTCCTTGGCCAGACGCTCTGCCCGGTGCTTGATTGCCGCCTCATCCCATTTTTTCACATTGCCAAGCCCCTGATTCAGTCTGAGAGGACTGTGTGCGAACCCTATGGGGTGTCCATCCTTGTCGGTAACCTGGTCGCGCTTGAACCCAAACGGATGATCGCGATACTCGCTGTTGTAACCCGTCAAGGTCAGGTTGCCGAGCGTATGCAGCCATGTCTCCTGGACAACCTTCCAGTCCTCGCCAAGTTCAGCCTTCCAGTTCGGAGAAAGCTCGGGATTCTGCGGAAGAATGTGCTCGATGGTGTAGTCCTCAACGGCGACACGCTCTTTTCTTCCATGATTTTCAAGACGACGCAACCAGTAACTGCGGCTACGGAAGTTGTAGAGGTCTCGCTGTTTGAGCTCGCGCTGAAACTCTTCATCACTAGGGAAGCGGCGGTACGAAGGCAGCAGCATGAAGCTGGCCTGCACACTTTCCAGATAGCGGTCTTTCTTCAGGGTGCGCGAGAGACCTGCGAATGTCTTGTTCAGAGAGTTTGTCGGGATGGCACAGACTGCTCGGCGAAATACATAGCCTTCCACCAAACGTATGACCTGGCACAACTCGTCGGCACTCAGGGTGTTTGTCTTGTAGTCATGATAAGCATCCAGCAGGAACGGGTATGAAACATCGACCTTCAGTTCACGAAGATCATGGAGTGCCTGCTTGAGCTGAGGGTGGCTTTCCGCACCAAGCGCAATGGCGCAGTAATATGTTGCATAGGCATGAATATCAGCAACCAGCGAAGAAACATTGTTTTTCAGGTTGCGGGCATAGTTCTTGAATGCGACGTAGACTTCGCGGACATTCGGAATATCGCCCATCTTGGTCGTCAGGTAATGCCGTATGAAGGCATCAAAGTGCTGGGTATAAGCCGCTTGGCCGAAGGCTTTTTCCATGGGGCGCCAATAGCTTTTATACAGCTCCGTCTGCAACGCAGGCTCCAGCCCCATGAGAATGTAGTTGCGGATCAGATCCGCCTGACTGAGTTCCAGGCCGGTGGAGTTCATGCTTTCGAAAATCAGCTGCGGATTATCCTGGCCACGATCAAGGGAGACGTCGACGATTACCAGCTTCGCGAGCCCTTCACAGATCGCAACCAGTTCGGAACTATTCTGGCTCAGCAGGGACTGGAAAAGCTGAAAGTTCTCCTGGATACGTGTACTGCGCTCAGCAGGCATTGGCGCCTGCTTGAGGATTGCCAGCAGCGATTCCTTGTCGGTTTCCGAAAGAATCAGCTTGAAGTGACGGTCACCGTCCTCATCCGGGTTGAGCAGATAGTAATTGCGCAGCTTCCTGGCCGAGAACGTCACCAGCAACTCATCAAGCGCCGCCAACTGATCAGCAGGAAGACTTTCGATATGACCGGATAACGCAGCGATCAGCAAAGTACAGGTTGTCAGGCGCTGCTGCCCATCGATGACCAACAATGCTTCCGGACTGGTGACCGACGACAGGGCGCGCTCGATATACACAATGGAGCCGATAAAATGAGCATTGACGGACTTCTCACGTCCGGCACGCTGGATGTCCGACCAAAGCTGACGGCACTGTTCTTCTGTCCAGGAGTAATTGCGCTGGTAAATCGGGATGACAAACTGCGGTGACTTGCGTAGAAACTTGAGCAGATTGGCTTCGGTCGCTTTCACTTCGTTCCCTCGGATATGCCGTTGCGACCGGCTTTCATCGTCAAAGTCCGCGCCGCGTAAAGAAAACCCCATACTCCAGGCGCAGAAAGCACCTGAAGCACTGAGTCA
Source organism: Pseudomonas sp. P65(2024) (assembly GCF_057480955.1). Lineage (NCBI taxonomy): Bacteria > Pseudomonadati > Pseudomonadota > Gammaproteobacteria > Pseudomonadales > Pseudomonadaceae > Pseudomonas > Pseudomonas sp. P65(2024). The sequence continues at coordinate 16,261 of NZ_JBLIYX010000009.1, read as the reverse complement.
TTTGGGCCTGATGCTCAGCCCTCCGTCTTTCAGCTCACCAACGATACCGCAACCGTCACCTCAAACCGCAGATAGTCCATCAGCCGCTTCGCCTCGGTCACTTCGCTGTGCGGGATCAGCAGGTACTTCCAAGGCTTGCCGCCAACACTCTGCGCGTAGTCGGAGGCGTGCTTAGTCCACTGCGCAGCAGCAGCGGCCTTGGCCTGAACTTCCTGGGTTTCCAGGTCGTTGGCAGCCTTGGTTTCGGCGAGGAGAATGCATCTGTCCATCTCCACCACAAAGTCCGGCACATACTCCGGCTGCTCGGCACCGAGCTTGTAGAAGATCTGAAACTGTCCCTTGGCTGGCTTGAGCCACTTCAGCGCATCGCGTTCGAGGATCACGGCAAAGCGTCGCTCAGTGTCCGAATCGAACTTCTGCAGCGGATACAGGCAACGCGTGAAACCGCCAAACAGCATCTGCTTAATCCGACTAGTCTCGGTGACAGTCTCTCGCACGCTGTGTACCGGTTGATTGGCGGCGACCGTGTAGTTGCAGGGTTTGAGCTCAGTAAAGCCGCGACTGACTTTGACCTCATAGTCGCTGGCCTCTTCCCAGAAATGCTTGAGCATTTCCGCATGAATCAGGCGGGCCAGATCTGCTCCGTGGGTATCGAGGATCTCATGCAGCTCACTTTCGGAGTAGTTCTGCTTCTTGTAATGAGCCAATGCTTGCCCTGCCAGGTCGTACAGCAGCTCGGCTTGGGTGAAGTAGTCCACGTCATCGAAGTCGATCAGCTTCTTGACGATGTAGTCCTCCAGACGCTTCTCGCGGATGCCGCTCTGCCCGCTCAGGGTGAACTGCTGATTGGTCCTCAGCGTCTGACCAACGATCTCACGCTGACCCGGCTGGTAGTTGGGCAGGCTGCCCAGGGTGAACTGACGATAGCCGGTGGTCACCTCACCAGTCGGCACCACCGTGATGCGCGGAATATCGATGGTCTGCTGCACCACAACTTCCGTCGTCTTGGCCACAACATCGGCTAGATCGAGCTCCGGCACGTTGACGTCCTGACCTTCCAGCAGCGAGCCTTGCTGAGGTTTGAGGCGCTCGGCGACTTCGGCCTTGATCTGCGCCTGTACTTCCTTCTTCAGCAGATCCTTGCTGCTCGATACCAAGTCACGCCGGGCTTCGTACTGACCGATGATCTCTATCACCACACGGGCAGCCTGCTTTTCGGCATCGGAGGCAAAAATCGGCGCAGGCGCCTGCGTATCGGTGTCCGCACCGGCGTTGCCTATCTCGTCTGGCTTGGCCTCATGCCCGACAGCCGGCAACCCTGCGCTTTCGCTCAGACCGAGTAACACACTCACGCCGGACTGCACCTGCACACTGGTCTTATTGTCATCCGCCTTGGGTGCATCGAGGATCACCTGTTTAAGGCGGATCGGCGAGTCTACTCGGTTGGCCTCGTCGATAATTTCCTGAAACTTGTCGTGGGCAACGATGTTCAAGCGGTCCACGATCTCCACCCCAGTGCGCTTGCCATAGGGCAGACGAAGGCCACGGCCGATGGACTGTTCGATCAGGGTGCGTGCCTTGGCAGCTCGAAGCGGGACGATGGTGTAGAGGTTGGTGACATCCCAGCCTTCCTTGAGCATATTGACGTGGATGACGATCTCGGTCGGCTCGTCCACGCTTTCTACCGCCAGCAGACGAGTGATCATTTCTTCTTCGTCCTTGCCACTCTTGCTGGAGTCGACCTGGATGACCTTGCCGCGATAACGCCCCTCGAAGAAGACATCCGACTCCAGTAACGCCAGCAGTTGCCCTGCGTGCGTAGTGTCGCGGGCGATCACCAGCATGAAGGGCTTTACCACCCTAGCGTCGTTTTCCCGAGCATAGGTCAACAGCTCAGCCTTGGTCGCCTCATGTAGACGCACGCCGTCTTCCAACTTGACCAGCTCTACTTTCTCCGGTGCATGCTGTTTGACATCAAAATTGCGCTGGGTGACGACGGCCGGTTCCTTGACTAAGCCGTCTTCGATAGCACGGGCCAGCGGATAGTCCATCACCACGTTCTTGAACGGTACTGGCCCTTTGCTCGACTCCGTGAAGGGCGTGGCCGTCACTTCCAGGCCGAACAACGGCTTGAGCTCGTTGATCGCCCGCATCCCAGCCTGAGCACGATAGCGGTGCGATTCGTCCATCAGCAGCACTAGATCGTCTAGGCCGGCCAGATGGTTGAAGTAGCTATCGCCCAGCACTTCGCGCATCCGCTTGATACGCGGTTCCTTACCGCCGCGCACCTCGGAACTGATCTTAGCGATGTTGAAGATGTTGATACGAATCTCGCCGAAAAGCTCGCCACCAGTGATGTTCTGTTGGTCGTAGTTGTCGCCGGTAATGACTCGCGGTGCGTTGATCGAGAACTCACCGATGCCCTTGAACACGTACTTGGGCGTGTTTGGGGTGAAATCCCCAATCAGTTTGTTGTAGATCGTCAGGTTCGGCGCGAGCACAAAGAAGTTGTTGATCTGATGCCTCAGATGCAGATAGGCAATGAAGGCGCCCATCAATCGAGTCTTGCCCACGCCGGTGGCCAACGCAAAGCACATCGACGGGAAATCGCGCTCGAAGTCCTCCAAGGTCGGGAACTGCGCCTTGAGGGTATCGAGGATGGCAGATACATTCTGCTGATGTTCCAGCATTTCCGGCGCTGCGCCCAGCGCTTCTGCCAGCCTGGCTAGCGAGTCGGCCTGCGGCGCGCGCAGCGAGAGGCGCCCGGCTACGTGATGTTGAATACGCGAACTGCTCATACTGTCTTCCTTAATTCCTTGTAGCCTGCAGGCTTTCCGCGACTTTCTGGCATCACGCCTCATTTTCACCAAACAGCGCTGCTTGTGCTGGTTCAGCAGCCTTGCTCTTCCTGCCATTTTTCACTGGCTCGGGCGCGGCAACAGGCTGCTCGGCCAGCGGCAGATTAGCGATGTTCAGGCTGTAGTCATCGTGCCCCCACTCGCAGCGCGACAGTACCATCTTAGGGATCTTCTTCAGCGTTAGGTTCGGCCAGCGCGCTTCGGCCTGTGCGGCAGTTACGCCATGGAAGGCCGCACAGCAGACCAGCAAGCTCTGCTCGGGACCAATCTCATCAGCCAGCACTTGCAGTTGATCAGTAGAAAGATTCTGGGTGGTAACGTAGATGAAATCACGCTCACTGGAATGACCGTGTTGCCACCAGTGCGCTTCAGAGGGCTCATAGGTGAAACCTTCAAGTTTGGCCAGTGCCTCGGCCAGCATGGCGGCGTTGTACTCCGGATTAATCACCGGGTTGCCCCAACGATCGTCGACAATCAGCGAGGGAGCAAGCTTGTAATATCGGAACCCCCCCCCGCCCTGCCAGTTGGTAGCCTTGCTTATACCACCCAAATCAGTCCCATCGATAACCTTCTGCAGGCGTGGAATGATGTGAGTGTGGCAATGCTTCCCCAGCTCGATCATGATCCAGCGGCGCCGCATTTTGTGGGCCACAGCGCCCGTAGTTCCCGAACCGGCAAAAGAATCTAGCACAAGGTCGCCAGGCTGGGTTGCTAGAGCAAGGACGCGCTCGAGCAGTCTCTCCGGTTTTGGCGTATCAAATAAGTTCTCACCAAATAGCGAGCGCATTTCCTTCTTGGATTCGTCATTATGCCCAACTTCGTCGTATGTCCAAATCGTTGTGCTTGGGATGGTATCAGTAACCTCTGATAGGAACCGCTTATATGCAGGACGGGCATCGCCATCTACCCCAAACCAAATACGGTTATCGGCGATCAACTCCGCAAACTTTTCCTTCGTGTAACGCCAGCTTGTTCCAGACGGCGGATAAACCTCACGACCAGATGGTAACTTAACCGGGAAAATTGCATAGTCTCTGGCCTCGTTGCGCAAAACGTCGCTCGCCTTCCAAGGACCTCTTGGATCGCCGTCACGATTTGTATATCTACCAGTTTGCTTCTCAGTTTTCGAAAGACGACCCAGCCTAAATTTTGCTAAGTCCTTTGCAAACACCAAAACAAAATCATGAGAAGCCGAGAAATATTTCGAGTCAGACTTTGGAGCGTATTTTTTTTGCCAAATAACTGTGGAAACAAAATTACTGCGACCAAAAACCTCATCACAAAGAATTTTTAAGTAGTGGCCTTCATTGTCATCAATGGTAATCCAAAGCGACCCATCATCCGAGAGCAGCTTCTTGATAAGCTCAAGCCGATCACGCATTAAGCCCAACCAAATCGAATGCTCCAACCCGTCTTCATAATGAGTGAACGCACTACCTGTGTTATATGGCGGATCGATAAACACACACTTAACTTGCCCCGAGAACTCTTGCTCTAGAGATTTTAGCGCGAGAAGGTTATCCCCAAAAATCAGGCGATTATCAAAAACGTCAGCATCGCTAAAACGCTCCGCCGCATGATACGACATGCTTTGATCTTCAAGGAGAATCCGGGGCTCAAGCTTTGGCCTCCGCTCTTTTCCAACCCATGTAAGTTCGAGTTTTTTGCTCATCTACACACCTAATCTCTAACGACCTAGGACTGCTTTCAACATTCTGATGCAATCACTGGCCTGGCAAACTGGCGATATCGCTCTATATGACGCACCGTCCTGGTCTTTCCTGTCAACCCCTTTAGCTTCAAGGAGCTGTCGGCTTGCTCCACCAACAACATAGGCTGTAACAGCGCCAGCCTCTACCTGCTCTTCGAAAACATTGAGAGCCAGATCGTTGTTGGTTGATACGTCCTTGGGCCGAAGGTAATAAACAACCTGAAAATACCAATCCCTTGGAGGCTCAACCGGCTTATTTGCTGAAGTATACCACCCGTAAACCGATAACTTCTCAATTATTTTTTCAACAGGAGCAAGCTTATAGCAAAAGGAAGATCTAACCTCGATGGTTTCCACTTCCCCCGTCTTCAGATTTACAAGCTCTAAATCATAAGGATCAGGATTCTTAAAACCATCGACTCTATTTTTATCATACTCACGAACAGAGAGTAATTCAGCAAGCCCCCAATGATTTATGCACTCTTCAATCATAGTTAGCACCGCCGAATCAGCGAGCTTTCCGGCAATTATTCTATTCCTGATAACCTCTGGGGACCTACGAATACCACCAGGATTGTGTGCATTAATAAACTGAACCTTCGCATCAGCAATGGCAAGCGCAGAGTCGATATCCTTGTCACTGAAGCTAGCCTCTACCACAGAATGATTACCAATTCCATGGCACGGCCACTTTGTCGATTTAATTATCATATCGGCCCTTATAGCTGCGATGCGCTACGACAAATATTCGATAAAGTACTTGCAGGGATACGCATCAGTCCCTACTCCGTCACAAAGCATACGGACGCATGCATAAAAAAATAAAAAATCATCACATAAGCATCCATTCAACGGTATACAACTCTTTCTCATTTACGCGCTGCTGTAGCTGCAATTCCAGCTGATCAATCAGGGCACTGCGTTCCTCCTCGATCACATCCTGGCGGGCATAAAGCTCACGGCGCAGCTTGCTGCGCTTTACTTCCAACTCGCGCTGTTGCTTTTGGTAAGCGAGCTTTTCTGCCAGCGCCGAAGCAGTTACAGCAACTCGACGTAACTCCTTGATTTCACCATCAATCGTCTTGATTTCCTGCTCCAGCCCTAGCTTGAGATCGTCGGCCCAGGCATCGAGCTTGGCGACTTCCTGTTCGAAGTAACCCATGTTGCGCTGGTTGATCTCGCCCAGCAGCTGCTTCTCGCGCTGCTCTAGATCCCCCTGCAGGGCCGCCCCGGCTGCGATCAACTCACCTGGCTCAAGGCGTGCCGGCAGGCGCAGCAGCTTTTCCGGATCATCCTCGGGCAGCGCCTGCCCGTCAGCCATGACGGCGGAAACCACCAGATGCTGCTCCAAATTGCCCAGCGCCTCGACGGAAAACAGTTTCAGCGTCAGCCAGCCACGCTGACCACGCAATGGCTCCAGAGTACTAATTCGTGTGCCATAGGCGGCATAGTCGAATACCAGCCTGACTGCGGGCTGTTGATCGAGCGGACGACTCTTAGCCTGGTCGATCACCCAGGCAGCTAGCGGGTGACCGAGAAGGTACAGATGCGACTCACCGGCACGACGCGGCAATTCATAACGCCCCAAGGAAATGCTGGAACCACTGCCGGCCGGCAGCCTGTGGAGCACGAAGCTGTCACCTTCAAAGTGGGCGTAGTCGTCAAGTTCGGCGCGAGTGAGGTCGAGCAGCAGGCGTTCGAAACGGTTGCGAGTGGAGTTGCTATCTTCGGCACGGATGCGCAGCTTGTCCTGTACCTCTTCGTCGAAGTTTTCCAGCAGCACCTGACGGGTCTTGAGCATCGCTTCGCTGATTTCCCCAGAAAGTTGCAACTGTAACTGCTCGAAGCTGCGGCGGATTTCCTCTGGGTCTCGGCAGTGCTGATAAATGTCAGCAATCCGGCGTTCGAAGTCGACACCGGAACCGATGGAGCCAAGCACCTCGTCGCTTGCGCCGAAAACGCCCTCGAACAGCTGAAATTTTTCGGCCAGCAGTTCGTAGACCCGTGCATCCGCCTCGTTGCTGCGGTCGACGAAGTTCACCACCACCACGTCATGCTTCTGGCCGTACCGGTGGCTGCGTCCGATACGCTGCTCTATGCGCTGTGGGTTCCAGGGCAGATCGTAGTTGATCACCAACGAGCAAAACTGCAGGTTGATGCCTTCAGCCCCCGCCTCGGTGGCAATCATGATGGTGCCGCGCTCCTTGAAGTGCTCGACAAGTGCGGCACGAGTATCGGCAGTCTTGGAGCCGGTGATTCGATCACTGCCAGCATGGCGCTGCAGCCAGTCCTTATAAATGCGCTGAGCCGTGACATCCGTATTGGTGCCATTAAACAGCACGATGCTATCGCCATAAGCTGAATCGGCCAGCAGCGACAGAAGGTAGTCCTGGGTGCGCCGCGACTCGGTGAAGACGATAGCCTTGCGAGCAGCTCCAAGGCGGTCGAGTTCGGCAAAGGCACGCTCTAGTGCGACCAGCAGCGCCTTGCCCTTAGAGTTCTCGCGGATGCTGGTGGCAAGACTCTTGAAATGCTGCAGCTCAGCGATTTCAGCCGCGATGGCATCCCGCTCACTAGCCGAAAGGGCCACTGCCTGATCGTTATCCAGCTCTTTTTCGCTCTCGTCGGCCAGCTCATCGAGGCCTTCGTAGTCTTCGTCCAGCGTGTGCGTAAGGTCGATGACTTCAGCCGCTTTGTCGAGATTACCTTGCAGACGCCTGGCCATGGTATCCAGCGCACCGGCGATCGCGTGAGTCGAAGACGCCAACAGCTTCCAGAGCACCAGAGAAATCAGTTGCCGCTGACCTTCGGGTAGGGCGTTGAGGTTCGGGCGGCGCAGGTAATCGGCCACCAAACCAGATAGCTCGCGTTCCTCCTCACTGGGGGCGAACTCCTGAACAATCGCCCGCCTTGCTGTGTAGGGAACGTACTGCTGCACTTGACGACGTAGAGTACGCTTGCAGACGCTGCCCAGGCGCTGCCGTAAACCGCCAAAGGCCTGCGCCCTGTCGGTATTGACGAACTGGGCGCGAAAGCTGTCAACATCACCGAAAACCCGGTCATCGATCATACTCACCAGCCCGTACAGTTCAAGCAACGAGTTCTGCAGTGGAGTTGCAGTCAGTAGCACCTTGGAATGCACATGGGCTAATGCATCCTTCAGTGTCTTCCCAATTACATTGTTGCTCTTGTAGACGTTACGCAGACGGTGCGCTTCATCCAGCACCACCAGATCCCAGGCAATGGCCTTGACGTCCTTCGCCTTGGCTTTGGCGAACTGATAAGAGCAGAGCACTGGGCCGTTGGCGAACACAAAAGGGTTTCCGACGCCTTGCTTGCGAAGCGCGTTGTAGTTCTTGGCTTCCAGAATCAGACCCTGCAGATTGAACTTGTCCTGCAACTCTTGGTGCCACTGCTTGCGCAGGTTGGCAGGAGCGATGATCAGGATGCGCCGACGGCGCTCGGCCCAGCGCTGAGAGATGACCAGCCCAGCCTCGATCGTCTTACCCAGGCCCACCTCGTCAGCCAGGATTACCCCACGTGAGAGGGGATTGCGACAAGCAAAAAGCGCAGCATCGACCTGATGGGGATTGAGATCTATCTGCGAATCGACCAGCGTCGAAGCAAGCGACTCGACCGAATCGCCAGCCGCTCGTCGGGTGAGAAGCCATGCATAGTACTGACATTGATGCTCAGTAAGACGGACTGAAGCCATGTTATTCCTTCAAACAGAACTCAAATGACGCGGATCATCTCACGAATTCCTGATCATATCTTCGTTGGCGAGCTTGGCTTCGAACCGGACACTGGGCATGAAGCGCTGGCAAGAACTCACTAGACGCTCGGCGATCTGCAGCGAACTCAGCCGACCGAAGTCGCGCATCAGCGCAGCCATGTCCGCCTGTGGGTTGCTACCCTGAACTTGAACACGCGCAAGTGGGAACGATTGGCCTAGGAACATGGGGGTCAGCTCGACGCTTATGCCCAAGCAATTGAAACGGCATCAGGTCGCCCAATGATAGCGGCATGGCTCTTTCTGCCGGTGGCGGCCGGAGCGATTCAGGTTTTTTGCCGTCTGTGTGACTCCACATCCGAGTTCACGACTAATCACGGCGGTCGAGATAAGCCCGACCGCTGACATTCGGGACGAGCCGAGCAATCGCTTCAGATGACCTAGAAACCATGCGCTATGGCGATCCAAGGCCCGCCAGCTTGTTCATCCATAACCGGCTGGCTGTCCTCACATCACACAATGCGCACACTAACAATGGGCATCCGCTTTCATTGGCTCAGGGACCATGGCCGTGAGAAGAACAAACAACACCGGATCGAACGCCAGCATTGTGATGGCCAGCTTAGTCAGGGCTGGCCAGTACCCGACAGCCAATACCTCATATGAAGGGGAGGCCAACAGATCGCTACCATAGCTTACCCCCGGCTGCATCCGAAGCCATGAGCGCCCTCCCCATAACGCTTTGTCGCAGCTTTGCAAAGGTAGCTGGCTCGATGAAACAGCTCAGGTAACTGATCCACGTTACCCGGCCGCACTTCCCGATCTACTCGGTATTCTGCATTAGACGGGATATGTACCAAGCCCCTCACTTGCTCAACCTCGCACCTCAACGCACTCGCCCAAGCCTCCTGCATGCGGCTAATCATATTAGGCCTATGTGGCTGCAACCGCCCGACCGTGTAGTAGGCATCCCTGTTGAGCAGGATCAGCAGGTGATAATGCTGTCGTCCTCCCTCGCTCCTCTCTCTCGCCCAGACGTAACGCACTCTGCAGTCATGGGCGTACTTGTTTTGCTCACGCGCCTTATCACGGTTGTGCTCAATTTTGGCTTTGAACGACTCGATGAACCTACTGATCACACGATTTGACAAAATATCATCCGGAAAACCCATCCGACGCGAAAGACGCAGGTCCACCCTGAATGCGATCACCCTAGGGTACTGATCAAATGTGAGGTTGATGGTACGCCATAGTGTTTGTAGGTACTCATGTATGAATGGTCCTTTTTCCACCATTACCGGAAGCCCTTGAAAAGTATCCGCTGTATGCAGATGAAGGTTACGATTCTCTGAGAAACGAAGCATGATTACCATCTACTTTACTGATCACATATCCTCAGCCAGCTCAATAGTAATTTACAGATTTAAGATAGCTAATTTTGCTAAGCCTCAACCACTCACACACATCAACACCATAGACGCTCACCCATATCAAACTACAACTTACTAAGACGCTAATCAGACAACCAGCATAGGTAGCCCTTTAAGGGGGAACCTAGGCTTTTTGCCTAGCGGCTAGTTACCAATCTAATACTACACAAATAATAGATAAAGATTAAACAAGCCAACAACACAAACATTAAAGCATACTACCCACACCGAAAAAACCAGCAATAGAAACTCAAGATAAAGATGAAGCATTACTGCTCAATTCCAAGGAAGCCAAGACAATCAAAGGTCCGACAGAAAAAGCATTATGTCCGGGGGCGGACCGGACATAATGCTTTCACTTTAGGAAAATTAGCAAACAATAAGCAGGCCAGATGCCAAAGACAAGGCCATCAAGACCTACTGATTGCGCTCATCAATACGATCCAGGATCCATTCCCTAACCTCACTTTCCAGCCACCCAACACTCCGCCCTCCCAAGGGTATCGGCTTCGGAAACCAGTTATCGGAAACATATTTGTAAACCGTCGAGCGTCCAAGGCCTGTCATTTCCATTACCTGCTGCAGTCGAATCACTTTCATGATGAGCTCCTAATTTTACTCATCAGATCTGGCTTCCAGGTAATCCTTTACTTGGCTATCAGTCCATCAAAGAAAGCAGAGGGCAACCCTCAACCTGTACTCTACAACCTCGACCATGCACTCACACAGCAGAAATACCCAATTAACACTTCACCTAAGCTAAGGGAGTTATGTACCCGAAGAATGACGGAGCACTCGAGCCTCACGCGCCTCTTTTGCAGTTCCGCCCTTCCACCGCTCCTCCTTCACCCCGCCCCCACAGCCCATGCCATTTGCATAAAGGCGGCATCGACAGCCTTGCATTACCTTCAGAGACAGAAACACCTCTTACACCGAGCTTTACCTCATGAAAGCCCCATGTATACTGAAGCCTGAGCCGCTTTCATCCTCTAGGAAAGCTCTCGGATTACGCTAGAAAACAGCTGTAGATCCACTATTTTTCATCTAAGGATCCACTAGAGATCTAAAGTGAGCCGTCCACCAGCCACCAGGAAGAACCACTGACATGTCAGTCCGCCGCAACGACAAACTTCAGAAAACATTTAACAATTTTAATGTCGACAGCCGATTCGCAACCTGGCTATGGCTTCTTATGAAGCACAACTACCCAGCTATAGCTCTAGGTGAATTTCGAGGTCCAGACATGCGCAATCTGATGGCGGACATCATCACTAACCAACCAGGACTAAAACAAATAATCGAAAACAAAAATAGAACCGACTTCTTACCCGAGCAGAGCCTTCAGTGGATAACAAACAGCAAAAGACAGAATCATTTCCTGTTCAAAAAGCTTATCGAAAAAAACGGGACCCACTACACAGACGCCCCCGACTACCTAACCGGCAGAGATCTAACCATTGCAGCAATTGACACATGGCAAACAGACATAACAAAAAAATCAGAAACCATCAATCAAATAAGATCCGAATGGAAAGCCCATACAGAATCAGACCACTTATTTAAATGGTTCGACGACGCAGACCTGAAGGAAAAACTGAATACGGCATGGGAAATAACCAAAGACAAATACTCATTCCTGGTCTTCCATCAAGAAAAACCTCAAGAAAAAGATGACTTTATCATTCTACTTGACTCTATACTTACAACCACGCCAGAAAAAATATTGCTCATGAGCTCCATCAAGAAACGATGGAGCCAGAATAAATATCGCGCTAAAAATACGGGCAAAAAGCAGTACAACTTTATCCTATCCGACAAGACCATCAAGCGCCTTGACAAGCTAGCCGACAAACATGACTTAAAGCGAACTCAAGTCCTGGATATTCTTTTAAAAATGGAGGAAGAGAAAGGAATTTACATCCAAGAAAGACTGAAACAACTGATCGACAGCTAAACACTGCAGAGGCAGCATGACCTATTCATGCCCCATCCAAAATACCCTGCCGAAGCGTTCTAATTTCTAGCAAGGCTGTCAGAAACTCACTGAACAGCCTCACGAGAGCAATAGAATCACAAACTCTATCGATTAACCCAGAATAGATCCAGCACTTTCATTCACCATAACTTTCGCATCAATTTCATCACCCCATGCCTGCGTCATCTAACGTCGTTCTTCCATATATTCAGCTCGATTACAACTTGCACGAACTTTGTTTCTCTCAGCATGCGTCAACTGACGCTTGATTACGTCTGCGCGATTTCCCATTTCGCTCTACATGATCGTGGCTGTCGCACAAAAGCCATTAGCTGGAACACCTATGCTGTCTTTACCATTGAAGCCCATGGGCTCAAGCTCAGGCTCAGCGTTGTGGCGATCATGCATTCGTTCGACTTGCGATGGCATCGGAAAAAGCAGTCAACGCCCCCTGTGTGGGTGCTCAGTTCACGCCACAACTCGGCCAGCGGCCTGAACTGGGGGACGATGTGCGGCTCTCGCATCTCATACGCTCAGCCGGAACTCGTCATTCCGCCCGCTCCAAATCGAATTCGCGCCGCTCCAGCTTGCTGAGCTCTACGTTGCGAACAAAGGTTAGCAGTATCAGAAGCAGCTCGATCACCACAATCCTGTAGCCAGCCGCTCGGTCTGTCTGTTGTGTGACGGATGGACACCGTGGAGAATCAGTGGCCTGGTCTTTTCCCGCTCATTACGCGCATCAGCCAGTCCGATCTCCAGGTATGTGGTAATGGAACTGTATAGCAATAGCACCCCGTCAGGACGCCCCCAAGGTACCAAGCAAACCCTATCGGCATTCCAAATGGCATTCCAGCAGAAAAAATAAACCGATATAGTATTTTAAAATCAACAACTTGCGCCACCAGTTCAGATTACCCCGGCCCACCAAATCCTAAAAAGAAGACGCCCAATGGGCGCTTTTTGTACCTGCAATTCGGCGCCTCAATGGCCAGTTCCTACAGCGACCGCCAGCGCTTGCGCGCATGAACATAAGCCGCCAGGTCACTGTAGCCAAGCTGTGCAGCAATCTGCGCTCGGCTATCCCCCTGCATCTCCAGGTACTGCTCAAGCTCCGCACGGACCCGATCGAGCAGCACACGAAAACTGGTCCCCTCATCCTCCAGCCGCCGACGCAAGGTACGTGCACTCTGGTGAAGGTCCTGTGCCTGCGCCTCCAGGGTAAGTGATTGGCCCGTGATGAGGCCCTGGCGAATACCCTGGGCTACCCGGGCCGACCAGCCACTAAGCTGGGACTGCTGCGCCAACCGGCGCTCCAGCTCCTGGCTCACCACCTCCATCATCCCGGCATGCTGGGTCAGCAATGGCATCTCCAGCTGGACTCGATTGAAGTACAAGCGGTTGTACCCGCAGTCGAACTGGATATCTTCACCAAACCACTCTCGGTACTCCGGGTAGTACGCCGGCCGACGGTGAGCGAAGCACGCCCGCTGCGGCACGACCACCGCGCCCATCCCCACGCCCATCACGCTGAGGGACATCACGCTGTAGTGCTCAACCATATAGCGCACCAGGGTGGCTGGCGCATCGATACGCAACTCCACCCCGAGGCAATCACCCTCCTCGACCAGCGCCAGGGTATCCATGTCCGATGCCAGCCGTGCATAGCGCGCCCAGAAGCGGATGGCCTCAGCCAGCGTGGCGCTGTACAGGCAGCCCTGGGCCAGCACATGCCAATCCTGGCGACTGAAGTGCGAGAACAGGTGCAAGCCGATTGCCGGATCATGGTTGGCCGCCCTGGCCCAAAGCTGCTCCAGCGCAAGCATGCTGTAGTTGCTGCGCGCCTTCAGCGAATGCGTCTGAAGGTAGCGCTCCAGCACTCGCCCGAGCGGGCCGCGGTGGAATCGCTCGGGCGATGGGTTGGCCCGTTCTCGGGTGATTCTGTCCGTTTCGCGCATATCGTCTGACGGCTTCGTGAATTCTTATGGGTGGGCACCGCCTTGATCGGCACCCACCGGAGAATGCCATGAGCACAACAATAACAAACAGCCCGATACCAATTATTCTCGCCATTCTGATCGGCTTCATCCTCCTCGAAATCACCTGCGCCTGCTTCCTTCAGCCTCGCGGCAAACGTCGGGACGCGATCATCGAGATCGTCGGCAGCGCCCTGCTGATGGCGGTCACCCTGCCGTTGGTCACGTTCCTCAGCAACAGCCTGCTGGAACACTTCACGCCGCAACTGAAGGGCAGCCTCGCCGGCCTGCACTGGGTGCTTGGGCTCGTCCTGTTCCTGGTGCTGGACGACATGACCCAGTACTGGTGGCATCGCCTCAGCCACAAGGTGCCCCTGCTCTACTCGCTGCACCGCGCACACCATTCAGCGCCCTACATGAGCATCCGCATCGTCTATCGCAACAACAGCTTCTATTACCTGCTGATGCCCGGCCTGTGGTTCAGCGGGGCCCTGATCTACCTGGGGTTGGCGCCTGTGTACTTCGGCTACCTGATCGTCAAGATGCTGGTCATCTTCGGCGCCCACAGCAGCGTGCCCTGGGATGACAAGCTTTACCGCATACGTGCACTGCGGCCGGTGATGTGGCTGCTGGAACGGACCATTTCCACCCCCGCGACCCACTCGGCGCATCACGGCCTGAGCGCCGATGACGGGGTGACGCATTACAAGGGCAACTTCGGCAACCTGCTGTTCTTCTGGGACGTGCTGTTTGGCACGGCAAAGATCACCCGCCGCCGCCCGCAGCATTACGGTATCGAAGGCATGCGCCCGGTCAGCTGGCAGGAGGAGCTGTTCTGGCCGCTGATGCGTGGCAAATCGACCAGCATGGCGACGGAATCGGACCAGGAGTTGGCCAAATGAGCCTGAATATCGTACTCGTGGCCGGCTCCAGCCAGCCGGACAGCCAGTCGGCGAAGGTGGGCGCCTTTCTCGCCCAACGCCTACAGGCATTGCAACTCAGCGAGCGGCCGAGGGTGATCGATCTAGGGCTTGCGCCGCTGCCGTTGTGGCCTGCCAAGGATGAACATGGGATCTGGGCGGAGTATGCAGCCCTGCTGCGTGAAGCCGATGCCCTGGTGGTGCTGACCCCGGAATGGCACGGCATGGCCAGCCCGGCGCTGAAGAACCTGTTCGTCTACGCCGGCTACCGCGAGTTGGGGCACAAGCCGGCGCTGCTGGTCGGGGTGTCCTCTGGCCAGGGCGGGAGCTACCCGCTGTCTGAACTGCGTGCATCCAGCTACAAGAACTGCCGCATCTGCTATCTGCCCGAGCAGTTGATCGTGCGCCAGGTGGATGACGTGATGAATGGCCCGCAAAGCGCAAGCACGCAAGACCTGCGCATCCGTCGCCGGGCCGACTGGGCGCTTCAGGTGCTGGGCGAATATGCCAGGGCGCTCAGGGGGATGAATGCGCGGGTCGAAATGGAGGATCCGGAATTCGCCAACGGGATGTGAGGGGTGATGGCCGCTATCGATCGATAGCGGCTGCCTCGGCCTGCCCCCGCTTAACGCCTCGCCTCAATGAGATGACGGGTCGAATGCGCGATAAAAGGCTCGCCATGGCGCATCTGGCTATCCAGGGCCAGCAGCTCAGCGCGGTACTTGTGTACAGAGAAGTCCGGCACCCACCATACACATTTGCGAAGGATCCATACGACTGCGCCTACATCATGGAACAGCATGCGGCAGCGGGCTGTGCGCAGGTCGGTCACCGTCAGCCCGGCTGCCTGTGCTGCTGCCACTTCGTCCTGCGGATCGCGCATTTTCCGTTCCTGGGGCAATGGCCCCAGGAAATGTTCGATCAGCTCGAAAGCTGAGGCTGGGCCTACGTGCTGGGCGAAGTAATGCCCGCCTGGTCGGAGGACGCGATGGATCTCGGACCAGTCCGGTTGCACAGGGTGGCGTGAGGTGACTAGCTCGAACGAGGCGTCGGCAAATGGGAGCGTGGTTCCGGGGGCCACCTGCACGACTTCAACGCCGCGCGGCCCCAGGCGCTCGTGTGCCTTGCGGGCGTTGGGTGGCCAGGCTTCTGTCGCGCACATGAGAGGCGGGAAGCGCGGCGTCTCATCCAGTACCTCACCGCCGCCAGTGTCGAGATCCAGCGCCGTGCAGACCCTACCCAGACGCTGTGCAAGGAGCTGGGCATAGCCCCAAGGCGGACGCTGCTCAGAGGCGCGTCCTGCCAGCCAGTCGAAGCCCCAGCCAGTCACATCCGCTGCGTTGGCTTCGGCTACCAGGTCGTCAAAGGGTTTCATTCGATGGTCCAGGTTAATGCTTGTGGTCGGGCCAGTATAAGTCGTGTAGGA
This sequence comes from Pseudomonas sp. P65(2024), assembly GCF_057480955.1. Taxonomy (NCBI): domain Bacteria; kingdom Pseudomonadati; phylum Pseudomonadota; class Gammaproteobacteria; order Pseudomonadales; family Pseudomonadaceae; genus Pseudomonas; species Pseudomonas sp. P65(2024). The sequence continues at coordinate 235 of NZ_JBLIYX010000009.1, read as the reverse complement.
GCGGCCTTGTGTCGCGAAAGGGGCGCGCAGCGGCCCCAGGGTCTTGAGTATGTCTCAGGACTGTCGGGGCTGCTGCGCAGCCCTTTCGCGACGCAAGACCGCTCCCACAGGGGCGCCGGTATGGCGTTGATGTTGGAACGCGGAAAAGACAAAACCCCTACCTGCTCGCGCAGATAGGGGTTTTGCGAAATGAATCTTGACGATGACCTACTCTCACATGGGGAAGCCCCACACT